>NZ_JAPVLS010000109.1:0-26964 GCF_027158125.1 Streptomyces sp. H39-C1 | reverse complement strand
CCGATCTCTATCTCGCGCCCGCCGGAACCCCGCTCACCGCGGGCCAACAGCTGGTCACCGAGCGGTTCTTCGCCGCCCGCCTCACCGACGGCACCCTGCCCCGCCCCGTCCACTGCGCCATCTGAGACGCACGCGTACCGAAAGGAAGTCGACCATGCAGCGACACGTCGCGATCCTCGGCGCCGGGCCCATCGGCCTCGACGCCGCTCTCGCCTGCGCCGACGCGGGATGGGCGTTCACCGTCTACGAAGCCGGGGAGACAGTCGCCGCCCACGTGCGAGCCTGGGGCCATGCCCGCCTCTTCACCCCGTGGGACCTGAACGTCTCGGGCCGGATGCGCACCCACCTGCCGGGCGCCCCGACCGGCGACCACTGCCCCACCGGGACCGAACTGGCCACCCGCCTGCTCGACCCGCTCGCCGCACTGCCCGCCCTCGAAGGCAGCATCAGGCTACGCACCCGCGCGGCCGGCATCGCCCGCACCGGCCTGCTCAAACACGAGCACATCGGCACCGACACCCGCGCCGCCGCCCCCTTCACCCTCCTCCTGGACACCCCCGACGGCGAAGACACCGCCGAGGCGGACCTCGTCCTGGACTGCACCGGCACCTACTCCCACCCCAACACCCTGGGCCCCGGCGGCATCCCCACCCCCGGCGAACGCGCCCTCGCCAACCGCATCACCCGTGCCCTCCCTGACACCCGCGATCCCGACCTCTGGAGCGGAACCGTCCTGCTCGTCGGCGCCGGAAAGTCCGCCCAGACCGCGGCCCGCGACCTCGCCGCCCTGCCAGACACCCGCATCCACTGGGCAGTACGCAGCACGGCACCCGACTGGGGCGCCGTACCCGACGACACACTGCCCGGCCGCCAGCACCTCGTCGACACCTCCCGGGCCCTCGCCGACGGCGCCAACGACCGAGTCACCGTCCACACCGGCGCCCACATCCAGGCCCTCAGCCCCGACGGTGACCGGGTCCGCGCCTGTCTCGCCACCGAGGGCGGCCCGCGCGAGATCGTCTGCGACCACGTCGTGGCACTGACCGGCTACACCGGCGACGCCTCCCTCTACCGGCAGTTGCAGGTCCACGAGTGCTACGCCACCGGCGCCCCCATCAACCTCTCCGCCGCCCTGCTCGGCTCCGCGGGCGGTGACTGCCTCGCCCAGCCGTCCGTCGGGATCGAGGCCCTGCGCAACCCCGAGCCGCACTTCTTCATCCTGGGCGCCAAGTCCTACGGCCGCCTCAACACCTTCCTACTGCGCACCGGCTACGAGCAGATCGACCAGCTCACTGCCGCGTACCGCGAAGAACCACGGCTACAACCTGCCGGTAAGTAGGCGTGATCACATACCTTCCTCATGCACCGGTCATAGCGGCGACAAAGAAGGAAGGTCCCTCCCGCACTTCGGCGGCATCGGCGAGGACAGGCGCCGCACGCTCGGACGGCTCGATGAGAAGCGCGGCGGGGCGGCAGACCTGGTCGAGGAAGGCGTTCGTCGAGATCCGCACCAGCCACGCCGTCGGGCGCTCGACCGGCTGGTGGGACACCGCCGCCCGGGCGAGCGCTCGGGCAAGCGTCTCCTGGGCCAGGTCCTCGGCGTCCCACACACTGACGGTCAGCCGACGGCAATAGCGGAACAGATCACCCCGCAACGGCTCCAAAGCGACCAGGAACTCACGGCGCGGGGTCTGTACGGTCTTCGGCTCTGTCTCATATTCGGTGGTGACGCAGAGTGGCGTAGGTCGTTGATGTGAGTGTGGAGAGTCTCAACGAGCTGGTGGCGACGGTGTTTTCGGGGATAGCCCCGCTGGTCATCGAGGATGTGGTCGACGAGGGTGAGCGCGTGCTGGTGAGGGCACGGACTCCGGGATCGACCGCGGTCTGCCCGGTGTGTGGGGTGTTGTCGGGGCGGGTGCACGGCTATCACTGGCGGACGGTGACCGACCTGCCGATCGACGGCCGGCGGGTCGTGGTCCGCGTCCGGGCTCGGCGTCTGGTGTGTCCGACCCGCGGTTGCCGCCACACCTTTCGCGAGCAGCTGCCCGGGGTGATGGAGCGATACCAGCGGCGCACAACCCGCCTGACCAGGCAGATCAAAGCCGTGGTCAAGGAGTTAGCGGGCCGTGCGGGATCGCGCTTGCTGGACATACTCGCAATCAGCCTGTCGCGTCACACGGCCCTGCGCACTCTGCTGCGCATCGCGCTGCCTACCGGCCGGGTGCCCCGCGTGATCGGGGTCGACGATTTCGCCCTGCGCCGACGGCACCGCTATGCCACCGTGGTGATCGACGCACACACGCATGAGCGGATTGACGTGCTGCCCGACCGCACGGCCGACACGTTGGAAGCGTGGCTGCGCGAGAATCCGGGCGTCGAGGTCGTGTGCCGGGATGGCTCCGCGACCTATGCCGAGGCCATCCGCCGTGCCCTGCCCGACGCAGTGCAGGTCGCCGACCGGTGGCACGTGTGGCACAACCTCTGCGAAACCGCCCTGAGCGAGGTCAAAGCGCACAGCACCTGCTGGGCTGCCGTGCTGGACACTCCACTTTATGAAGGACCACGAGCCGAGACGACGCTCGAGCGTTGGCATCAGGTCCACGGCCTCCTCCAGCAGCGTGTGAGCCTGCTCGAATGCGCCCGCCGACTGCAACTGTCCCTGAATACCGTCAAACGCTATGCCCGCGCCGACCGACCCGAGCGCATGCTTCGCGTCCCCAAGTACCGGACCAGTCTCGTCGATCCCTATCGCGAGCACCTGCGCAGACGCCGGGCCGATGACCCTGCTGTTCCCGTCCAGCACCTCTTCGAAGAGATCAAGGCCCTCGGTTTCACGGGCTGCCTCAACCTCCTGCACAAGTACATCAACCAAGGCCGCGCGGACGCCGACCGAAGCCACATCTCCCCGCGCAGGCTGGCCCGAATGCTCCTGAGCAGACCCGAGAACCTCAAGAGCGGACATCGCGACCTCCTGGACCAGCTGACCGCCGCCTGCCCCGAGATGACCGACCTGGCCACCGCCGTCCGGACCTTCGCCCAACTCCTGAAGCCTCGGCCCGAGAACGCCGACGCGCTCGACCACTGGATCACCCAGGTCCGCGCAGCCGACCTGCCTCACCTACACGCCTTCACCCGTGGCCTCGAGCGGGACCGTGACGCTGTGATCGCCGCGGTCACACTCCCGTACAGCAACGGCCCCACCGAAGGCGTCAACACCAAGACCAAACGCATCGCTCGCCAGATGCACGGACGCGCAGGCTTCAACCTCCTCCGCCACCGCATCCTCCTCGGATAGCAACACACTCCGTCACCACCGAATATGAGACAGAGCCGTTGGCTGGACAGGCCCACGGCGCGCAGCCTGGGCCGCCGCGACCAGAGACTGTCGCAGAACGGTCGAGCGCGGGAGACAGATCGGGGGCAGACGTCACTTCACGGCTCCTTGGACGGTGAATGGCTGGCCACATCAGTGCGACGGGGCAGCCTCCGAGTCCGATACGTAGCCGCGAAAGTGAGCCCGATCACTCTGCATACGAAAGCAAGGTGTCTCCCGCCCACCGGGGCGGGAGACACCCACCAGCCAGATAGTTCTGACTCAACGTGTTGCGACGATCGCTGGAATCAACCCGGGTTCGACGGGCTCTCTCCGCCAGGCTTCCCGACCAAGCGACCGCAACATAGCCGACGATCGCCGGTTTGGGTAACCGGCGATCGTAGAGACCATTGAAGCTCACCCCATCCCCCGAGTTTCAAGTGGAGAACATGGCAAACAGATCCTGCCTGCGGCGCAAGAGCCGGGAGGACCCGCTACTAGCAGT
Organism: Streptomyces sp. H39-C1; assembly: GCF_027158125.1. Lineage (NCBI taxonomy): Bacteria > Bacillati > Actinomycetota > Actinomycetes > Kitasatosporales > Streptomycetaceae > Streptomyces > Streptomyces sp. H39-C1. The sequence goes on along the minus strand of NZ_JAPVLS010000109.1, from coordinate 23,146 downwards.
GACTACCGCTCAGAGCTCGGCGGACGATTCTGCTCATGATCACCGAGTAAGCGCGCTGCTCACCAGCCGCGGATGCTGCTGTTTCCGCAGGAGCCAGTGCTCATGAAGTCGCGCTCCCTACACCGCCCAAGCGCGCTACCAGCACCCGCCCGCCGGTGCTTGCTGCAGGACTGCCGGCTCGCGCGCACCGCTAAATGATGGAGCAACCCCGCGGATGGCCCGACGCCGCCCATGACAACCGCACCGTCACCGTCACCCGACACACGACGACCGACGCCGGCCGAGAAACGTACGGACAGTGGAAGGCCGGCTACGGCCCGCCCGTATCGGCCCCGCACGCCGAGTCCCGCCCCTGGAGCACGGCTGGCGCCGGCCGCTCAAGCCCTCCAAGCCGCGAATCGAACATCACGGAGAAATCCTGACCTCGCATCCTCTCGACTCCGTCGCCAACGTCAAGGCCAGCGCTGCGGCACTGCACGAACTCGCCTGCCACCTCACGTCAGCCGACAGCGATCAGCTCGACCAACTCCTGGAACACCTCCTGCAGGACGGCGGCCCGCTCCACGCCGTCCAGCGGCTTATCGCCCGTGCCCGTACCGCGGTCGACCCCTGCCTCGACGAGACCCACCCCAACCCGGAGTCCGTCCCCGCCTACACGCTCACGCATGCCCTGGCCAGGATCGAACAGGACCTGACCGACCGCCGCATGGAAGCGCTCGAATCCCTGTCGGCGACCCGCATCCACGTCGTCCAGGTGCCCTCGCCCGTCCACGGGGCGGCAGCGCCAGCAGAGCGCGCAGTCCAGCCGTTCGCGCCGATCCGGCACAGCACCACTGGCGAGATCACCACCACCGGCTATAACGCCGCCGCCCGGCGGATCCTGCTTCAGTCCGGCTTCGAGGAGACTCCCGGCTGAGCCCGCCGCACCGGCGGAACCGCCGCGGACCGGAGCCGCGGACCTGCCCGGCAGCCGGTGAACCGCTCGCCGCCGGCCACCCCGTGCTCCTGGACCGAGCATCGGCCAGCCTGTGAACGCCGACGGTGCGCCCCCGTCGGGCGCGCCCGCACAGACCAGCGATAGGACCTCCCACGCCGAGGCCACCCGCACCTGCAGTGCCAACCCCGCCCGCACGCCCACCCGTTGAGGGATCCTCTTTTTGACCACACCCGGACCGCACGCCACAGCACGCACCAAAGCCGGCGAACTACGGGCCAAGGTGGCCAGGCTGCTGGCCGACCGGCCCGCGGACAGCCTCACCATCGGGGACATGGCCAGGCAGCTGGGCCACTCCCACGGCGCCGTCCGCAACGCCGCCCTGACCCTGGCCAAACGCGGCGAAGCCGACCAGCACGGCACCGGACAGCCGCAGTTCCGCGCCAACGGGAAGACCGCCGCAGCCGCGCACGCCGCGGTGATTAGCCCACCGGGAACCCACTCTCCCCGCGCCCCAACGGCCACGACGCGCACGAGCGCTCCTGCAGCCCGCACGCCCCAGCAGGGCGGTCCGATCCGCCGCGCGGGAGGCCAGCTCTACCACCCCCGGGAGCTGGCCGACCTGCCCGACGTCGAGGCGCTGAATCGTCTGCGTGACGCCGACGTGCCGGTGCTGCTCTACGGTCCTCCGGGAACCGGCAAGACGTCCCTGGTGGAGGCCGCGTTTCCTGACCTGGTCACCGTCGCCGGTGACGGCGACACCACGGTCGGCGACCTGATCGGCGAGTACACGCAAGCCGACGGCGGAGGGTACGTCTTCCAGTACGGTCCGCTGGTCACCGCGATGACCGAGGGCCGCGCCCTGCTGATCGACGACGCCACGTTGATCTCGCCGAAGGTGCTGGCCGCCCTCTACCCGGCCATGGACGGGCGCCGCCAGATCCAGGTCAAGGCCCACCGGGGCGAGACCATCAAGGCCGAGCCGGGCTTCTACGTGGTGGCGGGCCACAATCCGGGCGTGCACGGCGCTGTGCTGACGGAGGCGCTGGCGTCCCGGTTCAGCGTGCAGATCCAGGTCGGGACGGACTACGATCTCGCCCTGGCCCTGAAGATCGATGCCCGGGTGGTCCGGATCGCCCGGCATCTCGCGCGGCAGGTCGAACTCGGCGAGATGGGCTGGGCCCCCCAGCTGCGGGAGCTGCTCAGTTACCAGAAGGCCGAGGCCGTCCTCGGCACCAGGGCCGCGCTGGCGAACCTGATCGGTATCGCTCCCCTGGAGGACCGCGACGCTGTCGCCGACGCCGTCGGTAAGATCGCCGGCGTCAAGCAGGTCGCGCCCCTCACCCTGGGCCGACAGCTCCCCGCTGGCAGTGCGTCGGTCGCCCGGCAGCCCCCGGGCAGCGCCGGACCCGCGCGCCGGAGCTCGCGATGAGCGCCCACCACCACGTCCAGCCCTCTACCACTGACGAGGACGCCGACCTCGGGCGTTGGGACGACGACGGCGCCCCGCCCGCACAGCCCCGTTCTTCCCCGGCCGCGTGGCTGCGGGTGGGAGCCGAGCTCGGCGACCGGCTGGTCGCGCTGTCCGGCCGCCAGGACCTGCTCGTCACCTGCCGTCCCGGCACCCGCAGCGGCGCACCGGCCGCCTATTTCCCCGGCCTGGCCGAGATCGAGTTCGACGCCAAACTGTTCGCACCTCTTCAGCCCCATGAGGTCCGTCCGCGGATTGTGGGCGACGAGGAGCACTACCCCGCCGCCTGGGGAGTGCTCGTCCACGAGGCCGCCCATGCGGCCCACTCCGTGTGGCAGGAGCCGGCCGGCGCGGAACCCCGCGTTGTGGAGGCCGCGCTGCTGCTAGAGGAGAGCCGTGTCGAGGGCGCCCACCTGACTAGACGGCCCACCGACCGCACATACCTGCGCACCAGTGCCCGGACCCTGGTCATGCCCGACATCGCCAACCCCGCCTTCCAGGGCGTCGAGCAGGCCGCCAGTGTGGCGGCCCTGATGCTCGGTCGCCGGGACGCCGGCATCCTGGACGCCGGCGAGACCAAAGCCGTCGCCGATCTGTGCGAAAGGGTCCTGAGCGCGCCCCTGCTGGCCACCCTCACCGGCATCTGGACCGCAGCCCACCGGTGCGCCGACCACGACGCCACCACCATGCTCCAACACGCCCAGGACTGGTGCGACGCCCTGGACACCGCCGCCCCTGCCCTGCCCGCCGTACCGAAAGACCTCACCGATCTGCTGTCCGGCGCCGTGACGGTCGTCCTGGACAACATGGCCGCCAACGACGCCGCCGACCTCGCGGCACAGGCCGCCTCGAACAACGCCGTAGCAGCGCAGTCCCGGGCGAAGGCCAACGACCGCGCCCAACAGGCCGGCCAGCGACGCAAAGCCGCCGCAACCGCCAAGTCGGTCTTCAACCCACGCGGCACCACCGTCAGCCCCGACGGCACACCCGCGCCCTCCAACAACCCGGTCACCGGCAGCCGCAAACCCACCGCCGCCGAGCAGAGCGCCGCCGCGCGCCTGAGCCGCGCCCTTCGCGCCGCCGCCTACCGCGAACGCACCGAAGAGCGGACCACCAGCCCCACCCCGCCAGGCCGCCTCAACATGCGCCAAGCCCTCGCCCGCGACGCCCAGCGCGCCGCCGGCTCGACACCCACCGCGGAGCCCTTCACCCACACCCGCCGCCGCAACTCCCCCACCCCACCACTGCGGGTCGGCATCGCGGTCGACGTCTCCGGCTCCATGAGCGCCGCCTGCAAACCCGTCGCGTCCGCCGCATGGATCGTGGCCCGCGCAGCAGCCCTGACCGACCCCGACTCCCGCACCGCCACCATCGCTTACGACATGAATCTGACCGCACTGACCCGACCCACCCACCGGGCACCAGAGCGCGTGACGGAGTTCAACGCCGACGGCGGCAACCACAATTTGGGCGACGCCATCGACGCACTCGACCACGGCCTCGACCTCAGCCGTCCCGGCACCGGGCGGCTCCTGGTGATCGTCACCGACGCCCACTACACCGACGGCGAAACCGCCCAAGCCCTCACCCGCATCAAACGCCTCACCACGGCCGGCTGCGCTGTACTCCAACTCACCCTCACCAAGGAGTCCCGCCACCTGCCGGGCACCACCCCACTCCACCTGCCCCGACCCTCCAGCACCCCCGCCGCCATCGCCAAAGCCGCCACCGACGCCATCCGCAGAACACGCTGAGACACCAACACACGACCACGACGACCAGACGCACAAACCCCCATCCGCCGGGGCGCACGAAAATCGCGCGGACCCCGGCTGCTCCGGCACTGCTGGTGACGAAAGTGGGGCCCCGTGCCGCAGATCGCGACCTGGCCTGCCGACAGCGAAGCGTTCGAGCGCCAGGCCCGCGCCGCCGTTCCCGGTGGGCTCGTGGCGCTGTCCGCCCCCACCCCGCGCCTGCTCACCACCCGCCCGTCCCAGCCCGCCACCCCGCAGCCGGCGAACCCGCACCCCTGACACCCCACAGGAAGAGGATTCCCCCTGTCTGACCACATCCGCTTCGCAACCCACGTCGGCCTGAACCTTGTTGCCTCGACCCGCAGCCCGTTGTCCTCGGGCGAGGGGCGAGCCCGATGACGCCCACCGGCGACCCCCATCCCGACAGCCTCCAGGCGGAGGCATCGCGCCTCGCGCAACAGGCACGCGAGTTCCGGCTACGGATGTCCGTGATCGACACCCAAACCCAGAGCGCACTCGACACGACCCGTGACCGCTTCGGCCGCACCGCGCACCCCGGCGCCGCCGCGGATGCTCTCGCTCACCGCAACACGGCAGCCGTGGAGGCGTACACCACCCACCTCGCCCCGCACGCCGACGCCCTGCTTGGCGCCGCCCACCGCGCGCTCGACGAGCTGCCGCCCACCGGACCCCTGAACGCGTGACGCGAGGTGCTCGACTCGCTCGCCACCTCCCACACCGAGATCATCCGCGTTCTCGACCGTCCCGCCGAGCCTGACTCGGCCGCGCAGGGGGTCCAGTACGCCCTGGTGTGGCCTCACCTCGCCGCCTGGGCGGACTACGGATCCATCGCCGCCGACCTGGCCGAGCAGCACCACGAGCCCGAACCCGGGCCGACGTATGAGGAGCGGCAGAGCTGGACCGCGCGGGCGCACGCCGCGCTACGGCAGGGCGGGGCATTGGACTTGATCGAGTCGTGGCATGTGGCCGACGGTCGCCGCATCACGCTCGCGTACCTCATCGAGGACGACGACTCCACGGTGGTCGCGCTCGCCGGAGACCCGGACGCCTCGGACTGGGAGATCATCGGGCACTACGTCCATGAGTACGCGGCCGGGCAGGCGCTGCCCCGAGCAGTCCCGCCCGGAGTCCTACGGCCCGACGCCGCGTCCCGGTTCAACCGCCCAGAGCCCGTCCCCGAGCAGCCCCTGCAGGAGCTGCTCCGGGAGATTGTCGAGGCCCGCACCGCCGGCGATGTCTCCGAGGTCCTGCTCAGTTCCACGCAAGAGGGCGTCGGCGCCGGTGCGATGGTCCGCCTGGGACACCTCCTGTACGCCGCCGAGGAGTTCTCCGACGCGCTGGGCACCGTGAGGAGCCAGCAGATCGGCGCCCGGATCCACGCACTCGCGCGGCAGCTCGACTCCCTGATACGCGAGGTCCACGACGCGGCAGAGGACCTCGGCGCCACCGTCGCCGTCCTGCCGCCGCACCGCGTCCCGAAACCTCCGCGGATCCGGCCACGCCCCGCGCTGGAGACCGCACCTCCAGCCGCACCGCCACCTCGCACTCCGACAACCGCGCGCCGCCCATAACCTCCCGTTCCCAGAAAGCCCTTCGTTGTCCCTGACCACACCCTCGACCCCGGCACCGCGCATCACCTACCGCGCGGTGCTGGGCAGCCCGCACGTCGCCCGGCTCCTCGCCGGCACCCTCACCGGCCGTCTCCCCAACGCCATGGCCCCGATCGCGATCATGCTGTGGGCCACCGCGTCGGGAGGCGGCATCGCCCTCGCAGGAATGCTCGCCGCCGGGTACGGGCTCGCGTCGTCGCTGGCTCAGCCGGCCATGGGGCGCCTGATGGACCGCCACGGACAGACCGCCGTACACCTGCTGGCGGCCCTGGCGAACTCCTCGTTCCTGGTCGCTCTGCCAGCGGTCGGCTTGCGCGGCGGAGCGTCGCTCGCCGTAGGGATCGTCATCGCCGCCGGCCTGTCCATGCCAGCCCTGGAAGTCGGGCTTCGGGCACTGTGGCCGAGCGTGCTGCCCAGCCCCCGGATGCGGCACGCCGCGCTCGCCCTGGACACCGGCAGCCAGGGCCTGCTGTACGTCATCGGCCCGCTGCTCGTCGCCGCACTCACCGCCGCGTACGCGCCATCGTGCGCCCTGATCGTTACCGCCGCCCTCGGCCTGGTCGGCACCGCCGTCGTCGCCCTGGCACCGCCCTCCCTGCGCTGGCACCCCGCACAGCCCACCAGTGGGCACGCCGGGTCGGTCCGCAGGCTGACCAGTGGGGGTCTGGTGCTGCTGTTCGCCGCTCTTGCCGGGGTCGGGTTCGCGATCGGAGCGATGAACGTCTGGGCTGTCGCCCTGGCCGAGCAGCATGGACAGAGCATGCTGTCCGGGATCATCCCCGCCGCGTTCTCCACCGGCAGCCTCCTGGGCGGCCTCGTCTACGGACGCCGCACGGGGAAGGGCACCACCACCAGCCAACTGATCGCCGCTGGGGCAGCGTTCCTGGCCGGATGGCTCCCGCTCCTAGCCGTCTTGGGCCCCGGCGCGGCCACCGCCGCGGTCATCGTGCCCGGGGCGTTCCTCACCATCGTGGTCGCCTGCGCGTTCTTGACCACGGACACCCTGGCCCCTGCGGGCCGCACCAGCGAGGCGTACGCATGGCTGATCCTGTCGATCGGCGCCGGGCAGTCCGCCGGCACCGCGCTGGCCGGGCGCCTCGCCGAGCACCACCTCGCCAGCGCCGCACTCCCCGCCGCCGGCGCCGCCTTCGCTCTCACCGTCCTGCTCGCCGGGCGCCCGCACCTGCGCCCGGCCGGACACCTTCCCGGTAGTGCGGGCGCCACCGCGCGGCCCCAGCCCGAAGCGATAGCCCCTGAGCACAAGCCCAACACCGCTTCCATGTCACTTACTTGAGGAGACCCATCTATGGCAGTGCGCACCCGATGGAGCGTCGAGCACCCTTGCTCCCACGCAGTCGAGCACGACCTGTCCGGCCGTCCCGCCGACAAACGGGCCGGATTCGCCCGCTGGCTCGCGACGAAGGACTGCTCTGTTAACTGCACCATCTCCGCTTCGTTAGTCACGGCGTAATAGGCCGCCATCGAGGAGCAAGTGATGCATGTACGTACTGAGTTGCTGGAGTGCCGACGGACCATCCCTCGCCTCGGACAAGTGGTGGAGGTCAACCGGGCACATCCGCCGTGTGTGATGCTCGATGCGGCGGGAGCCGAAGTGGAGCCAGTCACCGCGTTCCTGCGGGACCTAGCGCTTGGCGATTCCAGCCCGCTGACCTGCCGCAGCTACGGGTACGGAATGCTGCGGTGGTTCCGCCTGCTGTGGCTGCTCGGCACCGGGTGGGAGCGGGCGACGGAGTCCGAGGTCGCCGTGCTGACGGGTTGGCTACGCTCGGCCGCCAACCCGCAGCGACACCGGGCCGCCCACTGGCCGGGACGGTGAATCTCCGTACGGGCAAGGGGTCTTTGCGCGCCGGGTACGCGCCGCGCACCATCAACCACGCGCTGACAGTAATCAGCGGGTTCTACGAGTTCCACGCGCATCAGGGTCAAGGCCCGGTCGTCAACCCGGTGCCAAGCTCGACTCAGCGGCGCCGCACGCTCGGGCACCGCAGCCCGCTGGAAACGACGCCGATGGTGGGTCGGGCCCGGCTGCGGCAGCGAGTGCCTGACAGGCCGCCGCGGACGTCAGCGTCTCGGTCGCGTTCACCAGCTGGAGCAACGCCTGGGATCGCTCATCCAACTGCTGGTCAACATCGTGGTTCTGATCGGAGTGGGCACCGCCGCGCTTCGCTGCCAGCGGGCGATCTGGCGGAGGGTCGCCGCCTGGCGTGCCCGCGCGGAGCACCGGTAGCGCCGGCCCGTGAGCCGGGGAGCGCCTTCGGGTTCGCGGGCCGTGCCGCGTGCGTCGCCGCAGATGATGCCGGAACCGGCGAGGTCCGTGATGACCGGATCTGAGTGACCACGGGAGGTATTCGATGACCGAGCACCCCACTGTGCCGATTCGCCCCGTACCCCATAAAGGGTCGAGCCTGCCAGCCCTGGTACTACCTGACGGAAGTACCAAGTCGGTCGCCGCTGGTTGCTTCCACGTGGCCACGGCCTTCCACCGTCTCGCCGCACTGCCCCGACCGTCCAACTGACCGACAAAGCCCCGTCCGCCCACGACCCGAAAGAACCCGGAGAACCCGACCACCGAGCCGGGACTGTAACCTGCCCAAGCACCGAAATCACGTCGGCCACCCCACAGTTGGCGATCAGCGACGCTGCCTCAGCCCAACCGAAACGGCGAGGCTAGCTCTGTCGGCCGCTGGGGGACCTGCCCGTCTGGGTGAAGTCCCAGGTCTGCATTTCGCGTTGTGCGGTTCCGTTGTTGCCGAGTTGGAAGACTGCGAAGCCGGCCGGGTGGAAGGTGAAGGCGTCGAAGGGCCTGCTTTCCAGATCGGTGAGGAAGTCCAGCTGGGCGAGGCCGACGGTGACGTGTGCGACGAAGTTGTTGCCGCTGTGGTCGGGCACGTAGCGCTCGACGTACTCGATGGTGTCCGCGTTGATCTCGGGCGCCTCCGCCGTGGTCACGTAGGCGGCGGCAGTCCCTCCCTGCGCGGCGAAGGGTTCGACCGCGGCGATGAGTGAGCGCTGCAGATCGAGCACGGCCTGGCTCGGCTCGACGACCAGGCCGGCGAGGCCCATCCCGGCCTGGGAGGCGACCTGCATGTGGGCGACCCTGACTCCGCGCAGCTGGAGCGCATCCGGATCCGCCGCGCCGATCGCGTCTGCGACAACGTCGAAGACAGGGGTGAGCTCGCTGGTTCGGACGTAGCGCTGCAGCAGAGTGATGTGGGGCCGGTGGTGGGCGTCGAGCGCGAAGCCGTCGGGGACGCTCTGGTGCATTTGGGTGTTCAGCTCCCTGGCGCGCTCGATCATCGTCGCGTCGGGGAGCATGAGGATGTCGACCGCGGTGAGGTCGCTCATCAGAACACCACTTTCCAGTCGTTCTTGATGCTGACCAGGGTCCATCCCTGCCGCTTCGCCTCCTTGACCGATCTCTCGGCTGCGGCGGTGTAGGCGTACTCGCGTTCCTCGTCGTCGTGGACGACCAGCATCGCGAACGTCGCGGACTCCAGCATCTCGATGTCGACGTCGGCGTTGCCTCCCGCGAAGGCCGGCATTCGGCCGGTCGTGGCGAAGATGTGCTCGGGCTTGCCCGGTCCGAGGGCGATCCCGCCCAGGACCTTGTCGGTGCGGTGGAGCACGCCGTGCCGGTACTCGTACTGGGGGGCTGTCCCGATCACGTCCTCCCGGTTGAGCCCCCAGGCGCCTTCGGCGATCACCCGCATGAAGTCCCGGCCTCCCCCCGAGCAGACGAAGATCCGGAACTCGTGCGACCTCAGCAGGTCGAAGAGCTCCAGCATCGGCTTGTAGACCAGCTCGGTGTAGGGCGCGGCGAAGCGCTCGGACTTCGCGCCGTCCAGGTATCGCAGTACCTCGGCGTCGAATTGGTCCGGTGTCTTCCCGCGCCAGTTACGGGCGAGCGCCTCCTCCAAGGCCATGATCGCGTCGGGATGCTGTTGACCTACCGCGGCGAAGAAGTCGTGGTCCTGTTCGAGGATCGCCTTGTAGGGCTGCGTGCCCGCGAGAGAGTCATCACGCTGAGCTGCAGCGGCCAGGGCACGGAAGATGAAGTCGAGCTGTACCGGCAGTGGCTGCTCGACCCAGAGAGTGCCGTCGTTGTCGAAGGCGGCGACCCGCTCCGCGGGCTTCAGGTATCCGTCGCCGGGGGTTGTCACCCGGCTGATGAACTCGATGATGGCCTGCTTGGCCGGGCCGTCGGTCCAGCTCGGAAGCATCTCGTCCATGAAGCGCCTCTCCATTGCCTCGCCCACGCAACGACCGGCGCCGGCTCATCCGCGCCGGCCAGCACGCGCGAATGGTGCCTGCGACCGCCAGCCGCAGAAACCCGCGAATAGGGGAATCTGCCGGAGGCCTTGTTGACTCACGCTCGAACCGTCGGACGTCCCGTGGACCAGCCGCACAAAGCCCTCTATTAATAGCTAAGCAGCTCGAACGCCCCTGTGCCTCCCCAGAACGACGAAGCGGCTTCGAAGGGTGCCCAGGACCGCTTTCGGTTGAGTTCCGCAGCTCACTGTCCGGAGTCTGATCACCCGGGCCGCTCGCCGGCACAGCAGAGAGCCCGCACGACCAGTCACGGTCGGCGGGCCCTCGTACGCTGCGGCTGCTACCGGCTGGCGCACGTCACGTAGACGTCTGCGGTGAGCGGCTCGTAGAAGCTGCCCGCCTGGGCCCACCAGCCGTCACTGCGGGCACCCTCGCTCTTGAAGCCGGGCTTCGACGAGATCAGAGCGGCCTGGCGTCCGCTCGCCGAGGCACCGCCGCCTACGACCTGCCGCCCTTCCGGGCACACGAGGAACCCTCCGGCCGGGCTGTTCGAGGTTGCCTTGCCCGTCGACCAGGTCACGTCGGTGATCGGGTCGGCGCACATCGCGGAGGCGACGACGCCGACCGAGGTGTTCGCGGACTTCGTGCCGGCCACCACCCACTGGGTGGGCTGCTTGGCCGAGTTGAAGGCCGCCGGGTACGACTTGGTGAGGGAGCTCCCCTCGCCCTGGATCTCACCGCCGCCGCCGAGAGCGACCTTGCCCGCAGGGCAGGACACCGTGACCGGCGGGTCCACCGGCACCTGGCTCAGCGGCGCCTGAACGACCTCGTAGCCGCTGGGCTTCCAGGCGCAGATCGCCCAGAGCGTCACTGTGCTGGCTGCCCCGAGAAGTTCCGGGCGCTGGCGACCCACAGCGATGTGTCCCGGTAGGGCTCCACGAAGCTCCCGACCAGGGCGACGGAGTCGTACGCGGAGTTCGGGGCCGTCGCCTCCGCACCACCGCTGATGGCAACCTTCCCGTCCGGACAGAAGATCTTCACCTGCTCAAAGTCGGCGACGGTCCGTGTGGTCTTCACGGTCTCAACGCCCATCAGCGGCGGGGCCGAGGGCGGGCCCGGAGCGCTGGGTGCGGAGAAAGCTGGCCCGGTGGCCGACATCGCGAGTCCGACAGCCGCAGCGCAGACGGCGAGCCGGGAGGTGAACCGGGGAAGGGGGTGCTGCCGAAACCTCATGGAAGCCCGATCTGTGAAAGCGCAATGTCATTGCGCAATGCGATCACGCTAGAGCTGTCCGTAATCAGAAGCCAGCTGCCTCATCAGATCCAGTGATCACAACCAGCTTCGGCCCGCACCCCCGCAGAATGCCGTAGACGGCTCTGCCCATTGCTCGACACGGCGGGCGAGCACCAGCCGTCCCAGGCGGCGGGCGGCACTTACTCGGCCCCCTTTGATAGGCACGCTTGCGGCCCCCGTGCGGTCAGGGTCGCGCAGCCCGGACATGGGCTGCCACAGCCTTCCGCAGCGAATCCCCGTCTCCCGTGTGAGCCGCAACGGTCGACTGGCTGCGACTTCACCTACGCTGGCGCCATGAGTTCATCGAGGGCCGTCCCTGACGGTTACAACACTCCGGTCCCGAGCAAGATCATGACGCCGGACCGGGTCGAGACCCGGATCGGCACGCTGGAGTTCATCGATGGCTTCCCCAGCGATAAGACGGCTGTGAAGGTCTTTGACCATCTGGACTTCCTGCGTGCCGTCGAGGTGTTCCTGCAGTGCATTCCTGCCGCCTCGATGGAGGGCCTGCGGGCGGGCCTGGCGGACATCGGCTGCGACGCCGCGCACAAGGTGGTGATCGCCGACCGCCTCCTGGACTCCAACTCGCTGTTCCTGACGGGCAACACCGACACCGTCTACGCGATCACGATGCTCGACCTCGACCGAGACGGTCCGACAGTCGTCCAGATCCCACCCGGCTGCGGACCGGGCACCGTCAACGACGCCTGGTTCAGATTCGTCACCGACATGGGCGCACCCGGGCCCGACGGTGGCGCCGGTGGTGACTACCTGCTGGTTCCCCCCGGCTACGACGGCGAGGTCCCGGACGGCTACCACGTGGCCCGGTCGTCGAGCTATACGAACTTGCTGGCGCTGCGCGGCTTCCTCGTCGACGGCAAGACCGACGCGGCGAAAGCCATGTTCGAGAACGGCGTCAAGATCTACCCCTTGTCGACGGCCGAGGCACGCCCGCAGATGGAGTTCAGCTCCATCTCGGGCAAGGCGTTCAACACCATCCACGCCAACGACCAGAGCTTCTACCACGAGGTCGCCGATGTGATCCGGCGCGAGCCGATCGAGGTGATCGATCCGGAGACCCGGGGCCTGCTCGCGTCGATCGGCATCCACAAGGACCGCCCGTTCGCGCCCGACGAGCGGATGCGCGCCACGCTCGCTGACGCCGCCGCGGTCGGCAACGCCTCGGCCCGTGCGATCTGTTTCCAGACGAGAGATGAGCGCGCCTATTACTACGAGGACCGCAAGTGGAAGACCGGATTCGTCGGCGGCGACTACCTGTGGCTCGACGGTGACGGACGCGGCGGGCGCAACTTGGACGCCCGGACGATGTTCTTCTACCAGGCGACCCTGAACACCCCGGCGATGGCGCTCGAGATGGTAGGCGCCGGCTCCCAGTACGCGCTCTCCGAGAGAGACGCCTCCGGCGCGTACCTGCACGGCGACACAACGTATCGACTGACTCTTCCGCCTGGCATTCCCGCCAAGGACTTCTGGTCGCTGGTCGTGTACGACCCCCAGACCCGATCGGAGCTGCAGACCAGCCAGGCTCTGCCGAGCCGGAGCAGTGAGAACAACCGTGACGAGCTCACCTACAACGACGACGGCTCGATCGACCTGACCTTCGGGCCGGAGCCGCCGAGCACGCGAGACGGCAACTGGATCCAGACGGTCCCCGGCAAGAGCTGGTACGCGATCCTACGGTTGTACGGGCCGCTGGAAGCCTGGTTCGACCAGACCTGGATCCCCGACGACATCGAGCGGCTCTGATCGCAACCCAGTCCGCAGAACGCATTGCCGAGCGAGTCGCTCATTTCTGCATGTGTCCGCTCGGCGCGCCCGCAAGCTGCCGGCGAGCTACCTGGCGGCAAGTCCCGGGAAGAGATGCCCCACGGTGGCGTGCATCTTCGCGAGTGCTTCGCGACCGGTGAGGTGGTCGAGTTCGCCGACCTCGGGAGCGTCTGGGTCCAGCGACCGGACAAGTGTCCCGACTCCTCCGACGAGCGCCTTCGCGAGCGGCGACAGAGGCGCGTCGAAGGGAATGAGCGTTACGTCGAACTCCGGCACCGGCAGGGGGTGCACGTCGGGCCAGTCCTCAGGAAGGCGCGGCTCGTCCCGGGTGAAGATCGCCGCGAGGTCGGGGGCGTCGGCATCCCGCGCGGTCAGCGGCCCTCCGAGGTCCCATCGCTCGCGAAGGGTTCGGATGACCGAGGTGTGCCGGTGCTCCTCGGTGATGACGGTGTGCTCGTCGATCCACGGCGAGATCGCGATCGCGGGCAGGCGGACACCGAGCCGGTCGAACGTGAAGCCCATCTGACCCGGACCCGCCGCGGGGTCTGGCGGGGTCGCCGCCGGCGGCGGGACGTGATCGTACGTACCTCCGTGCTCGTCGAACGCGACGAGCAGGAGGGTGTTCCACCAGTTGGAGCCCTCTTCACTGGCGGAGTCGCGGATCGCCGTGTAGATCCTCGCGAGCAGCGCGTCACCGCCGAGGAGCGACGACGGGGGGTCGGCCTGCAGTCCGGGCGTGAGTGCACCAATCGGCGGATGCATGTCGTTGTGGCCGTGCCACATGTTCGGTTCGATGAACGCATAGGTCGGCAGCTCGCCGTTCGCGGCATCCTCGTAGAACTGATCGGTGGACACGAAGTGCGTCGCGAAGCGGTGCTTGAGGCGCGCCCCGTGGATCAGAGCCGTGAACGACGCCGGTGAGGGCTGGTCGACGTACACCTTCCACGTCAGACCCTTGGCCTCCAGCCGCTCGAAGATGGTCTCGGCGTCATTCTGGCCGGGGAAGTTCGAGTACGGCGAGTTGACGACGAAACCCGATGCGGTGGCCGCGTGGAAGAAGGAGCGGTTCGTGAACGTCTGCGACGGCACCTCTGCGAACCAGTGGTCGAACGTCGCAAATCCACGCGCGATCGTCGAGATCACGGGCATCTGCTCGTTCGTATAGCCCTGCATGATCTGCGCATACTGCTCGTAGGTGGGCTGTATGCCGCACTCAGCGGTGAACGCGCTGATGTAGTCGGTCACGAACCCGTTCATCGTGGGGTTGGCGTGAGGGTCGGCCGGAAGATTGAACGGCGCTGTCATGTGCTCGCTCAGCGTTCCACGGTTGCTCGGCGGGTCGATCGTGCCGAACAGCTGCGTGTTCACGTGGGTGTATTCCTCACCCGGGTCCGGGTTCGGAGTGTCCATCGTCTGGGCGATGCCGTAGGCAATGGACTTACGATCCGCACCGTGCTCAGCCCACTCAGGGATCGGGTTGGACAGGTCCTTGCCGATGACACCCTCGAAGAACGGCACCTCGCCCGGTTCGTAGAGCCGGCCCAGCAGGTTGTCGAACGAGCGATTCTCGAACATGACCACCACGACGTGGTCGAGCGCACTCTTGCGTTCGGGAGTGGGCATTGGATGCTCCGTCCGGTCGGGCTCGAGCGCGCTCTGCGCGGTTCCTGAAAACAGTATCGCCACGGCAGCTGGCACGCCTCCTGCAGTTCAGATGAATAGCGCGCCCGGGTGAGGGGCCTTGTGCTTCTCTGAAAGCGGTTTGATGGGGGTTCCACGCCGCGGATTGCCTTTGTTCGTAGTTGCGCAGGTTCGCGGCGCCGTCCGCGCCGTGTAGGTCTGCTGTAGGTTCCCGTCAGCCGTGTCCTCATATGACGCTCTGAGCTGCGGTTTCATGTCCCGATCCCGTGGCTGTGTCACCTCCCCTGTCCCGAGGAGCTGTCCATTTCCCCGGCCCCAGAGAGCTGCTCAGCAGGTCATGGATCGGTACGAGGCGAGCCTGGACAACGGATTCCTCGGCTTCCTCGCCCGAAATGCTTGCGATTTCCAGCTGCACTGTCCGGGCGTCCTTCTGCGGTGCGCGTCCCCGACGGCCGAGACCGTTCCGGGGGACTACGAGGACCCGGAGTCGCTGACGCGCGCGCTGACCGGGGTGCG
Organism: Streptomyces sp. H39-C1; assembly: GCF_027158125.1. NCBI lineage: Bacteria > Bacillati > Actinomycetota > Actinomycetes > Kitasatosporales > Streptomycetaceae > Streptomyces > Streptomyces sp. H39-C1. The sequence goes on along the minus strand of NZ_JAPVLS010000109.1, from coordinate 7,828 downwards.
GTCCGCGTTCCTGGTGACGAACCGGATCGCGGACGACGACGCGCGCTTCCTACGGGCCGCGCGGTCGGCCGGGGTGCGCCATGTCGTGAAACTCTCCGCCGCCGGGGTCACGGACGGCCGGGCCGACGACCTGATCACCCGGTGGCAGCGCGGCAACGAGGAGCTGTGGCGCGGGTCCGGGCTGGAGTGGACCCTGCTGCGGCCCCGTCTGTTCATGTCCAACGCCCTCTCCTGGGCGGGGTCCGTCCGCACGCACGGTGTGGTGCGGGCGCTCTACGGGACCTCGGCCAACGCCTGCGTCGATCCCCGCGACGTCGCCGAGGTGGCGGTACGCGCGCTCACCGGGGACCGGGAGCGGTATGCCGGTACGGCCCTCACGCTGACCGGGCCGGAGCCGCTCACGGCGGCCCGGCAGACGGCCCAGCTCGCCGAACTGCTGGGCCGTCCGCTGCGCTTCGAGGAACTCGGTCCCCGGCAGGCGCGCGCGGTGCTGGCCGAGCGCTATCCGCACGACGTCGTCGACGCGATCCTGGAGCGGGCCGAGCAGCAACGCCAGGGCGGCAAGAGCGAGGTGGACGGGACCGTTCCCGCCCTGCTCGGCCGGCCGGCCGGTTCCTTCCACCTGTGGGCCAGACACCATCTGAGTGCTTTCCGTGCGTCGGTGGAGCCGGTTTCCGCAGCGGGTCAGAGCCCGTGCGAGCCCGCCGTCACGATGGCGGAGAACGCGGGCTCGCCGGCCTGAAGGGCGGTCACCAGGACCGTCTGCACGCCGGGGGAGGCCGCGTCGTCGAGCAGCCGGGCCTCGACCATGCAGGGCGCGTCGAGCTCGACGAACCGGGTGAACCGGGTGGCGATGCTGAGGGGCAGATAGGAGGACCGGCGCAGCACGGCGGCCGTGGCCTGGCGGGCGGCCTCGATCAGCACCGTGCCGGGTATGTGGTCGACCGGGTGCTCGAAGAGCACGGGGTGGCGGGTGTCCACGCGCAGTTGCCAGTAGTTGTCCTCGGCGGTGGGGGAGAGCACGACGTCCATGGGCGACATGCGCCCGACGCTCTGCGGCGCCGCCGGGCTGATGAGGGGCAGCTGGTGCCAGTCCCCGCCGGCCGTGTGGTCGCCGCGGACCCGCCGGTAGACCGCGGGCGCCAGACAGGAGAAGGAGCCGGTGCCCGTCGCGACGACGTTTCCGTCACGGTGGAAGACCGCCGTGATGCGCATCCCCGACAGCTTCCCGCCGCGTCGGGTGATCTCGGTACACGCGACGTCGATGCTGAGCGCCGCGGGTGCGTAGCCCACCAGGAGGTGTTCCGGGTGCACGGCGACGTCGAGGTCCCAGATGATGAACTGGTGGCCGAGGGGCACACCGAACTCGGCGTGGCCCAGCAGGATGCCTGCCTGGCGGATCGTCTCGCAGACGATGAGCGGGTCGTGGTACCCCTCCGCCACCGGTGTGAAGAAGCTGTGGCCGCGCGGCCACTGCGCGCTGATGCGGAAGTGGGTGTCGTCCACCCGCGCCCAGTCGGTGAGCAGAACCTCGGCGACGGCCGACCGGTGTACGAACTCCTTGGGAACGGTGCTGGTGAGCGTCGTGGCGCCGGTGACACGAGCGATGACGGCGGTGGCCGTGGCGGCCTCTCTCGTCCAGGTGTCGAAGGCCGTGCGCTCCATTTGCGACTTGCTCGCTGACATAGCTCCCCCTTGTACTGCTGGAGTTGTGCTCGGATTGACCCCTTGGCCGGGAAGATACATACCAGCCGGTTTAGTTTCTAGTGTTTGTCGGGCGCCTCCACAAGAATTCGCGGAGGCATTTACTCCGATTCGCCCGTTCGTCCTGGTGGAGTGCCGTTCTCCCGATTCCGGCGGGCGCTGATCCGCCGATGCCGGGCCGGACCGCGTTGAGCAGGATGCGAGCCGTTCTCAAGCGGCACTAAGAGGGCGTCCGCTCCCGCGCCCGACGGTCACCGGCAGGCGGTCATCCTGTTCAGCGAGGAAAGGGGCGGGAAGCGTGAGAGGCAAGGGCGCTACCGTCGTGCCCGGATTCTCACCGCCCACGACATCGATGACCAGCACCTGCGTCCCTCGCCGATGGCCGCGCCACCGCCGATGTCCACACATAGGACGGCCGTGCATGAGGATGTGGTCCCGGCCGGCGCAGGTGGGGGCCGGCCGGGACCGTTGAGGTCAGGGGCAGGTGACCAGGATGATCGAGATGGCGGTGCAGGTCGCGGTCGCGCTGTCGTTGGCCGGGTTGGGGTCGGTGGGTGCGGATGCGGTCCGTACGCCGGTGACCGAGACGCTTCCCAGGGTCAGCAGGTGCAGGGGGATGCGGAACGTCTTGTTGACGCTGGTTCCGTCGGGGATGGCGCTGTAGGCGCAGGTGACGGTGTTGCCGGCGGTGGTGCAGCCGGTGGACAGGTTCGTCGGGGTGGCGCCGGTGGGGAGGGCCGCGGTCAGAGTGGCGGTGGCCACGGCGCTGGGACCGGTGTTGTGCGCGGTGAGGGTGTAGGTCAGGTACGGCACGAGGATGCCCAGGTGTGGCTGCGCGGTCAGGTTGACGTCGATGTCGGTGGGCGGGGTGAGGTAGGTGTACTGGTCGGCGGCGCTGGTGGGGCTGGTGCCCGAGGCGGTGGTGACCTGCACGTCGACCGTTCCTGCCGCTCCAGCCGGGGCGGTGGCGGTGCAGGTGGTCGCGGTGCAGGACACGGCGGTCGCGGGGTTGCCCGGCCCGAAGGTGACCGCGGTGGCGTCGGTCAGGTTCGTGCCGGTGACCGTGACCACGGTGCCGCCGGAGGTGGTCCCGGAGGTGGGGCTGATGGCGGTGACGACCGGGGCGGGCAGCGGGACCTGGCCGGTCGCGACGTGTCCGGGGAGTCTGCCGACGGCGATGGTGGCGGTGACGGTGTTCGTGGCCGTGTCGATCACCGAGGCGGTGTTGCTGCCGTAGTTGGCGACGTAGAGGTGCGCGCCGTCGGCGGTGATCGCGTTCCCGAACGGGACGGAGCCGACGGTGACGGTGCTGGTGACGGTATTGGTGGCCGTGTCGACCACCGCCACCGTGCCCGAGGACTGTTGGGCGACGTACAGGTCGACGCCGTCCGGGCTGACCACCGGCGCGAAGGCCGAGGAAATGCCGCTGATGGTGGCGGTCACCGTGTTCGTCGCTGTGCTGACCACAAAGACGCTGTTCGAGGACGCACTGGCGATGTAGGCACGGGTGCCGTCGGGCGAGACGGCGACCCCGTTGGGTGCGATGCCCGTCGTCATGCTGGCGGTGACCGTGTTGGTGGCGGTGGAGATCACCGAGGTTTTGCCGCCGGTCGAGTTCTCCGTGACATAGAGCTGACTGCCGTCAGGTGTGACCGCGATGGCGAGGGGCGCCACGCCCACCGCGACGGTGGCGGTGACCGTGTCGGTGGCCGTGTCGATCACCGAGACCGAATTCCCGCCGCCGTTGGTCACGTAGACCTGTGCGCCGTCCGGGGAGACCGCGATGCCATAGGGGAACGAGCCCACCGCGATGGTCGCGGTCACCGCCCTGGTCGCCGTGTCGATGACCGAGACCGAGTTTCCGCCACTGTTGGCGACGTAGACACGGGTGCCGTCGGGCGAGAACACCAGGCCCTTGAGGCTGGAGCCGACCGGGATGGTGGCAGCCACCGCCCCGGACGCGTCGTCGATGACCGACACCGTGCCGGCACCGCCGTTGGACACGTAGGCGGTGGCCGTGCCCGTCGGGGCGGCCTGCGCCGGAGCCGCGGCGGTGGACGTGCCGGTCGGCGCCGCCTGCGCCGGGTCGTCCAGGCCCACCAGCCCGGTCAGCGCCAGCGTCCCGCCGACGACCAGCGCCGTGAGACGGCGGCCCCATCGGGACCGGCGCCGATAAGGCCGTGCAGGTGCAGAGATCAAGGCTCTTCCCCCTTCGGGTCCGCACCTTGGCGGCGGGAACCGGAGGCCCCCGTGAACCGGCAGAGACGCGGTCGTACAGGCGTGCCCGCACCAGCGGCACATCGCCACCGGCCGAGCCCGTCCCTGGCGCACCACCGCGGCAAGGTCCGGGCCGCGACAGCCAACGACCCGCACACGCCAGATGATCAGTACATGGCGAAGTCAGATGGATCATCCCATCGGCACGGCCACACCGGAGGGGAAGTAATACGCCTGTCCGAATCCGATCGGAACCTGGCCACGCTCAGGTGATCGGACTTCAGCGGGGACAAGCGGTTCACACCCTTTCCGTGCTGGAGAGGCTGCACCGGGCTCTTCAGCGCCGGGACTTGTTCGCCTAGCCGTCGCACCGCTGGTCCCACCTGCGGGCCGGCTCTGTGCCCGCACTACCGCCGTCACCTGTGTGGGATCGGCGAGGACGTTCCTGAGAGGCTGGCCGGTCACAGGCGTGGTCACCGTCCGGCGTTCTCGCTAGTGCTGTGACCGCTTAGGTTCGCCGGGTTGGGGCTCGCGGTCGTGGTGGCTCGGCTGGTTGGGTGTGAGGAGACATCCGATGCGGTGTGTGGAGGTGTGTGGTGGCTGAACCGGTTCGAGTACGCAGACTGACCGATCAGGAAGGGCAGCGGCTGCAGCAGATTGTGCGGCGGGGCAGTACCAGCACGGTGCGTTACCGGCGGGCGATGATGCTGCTGGCCTCGGCCGGCGGGAACCGGGTGCCGGTCATCGCCCAGCTGGTGCAGGCCGACGAGGACACCGTCCGCGACGTGGTCCACCGGTTCAACGAGATCGGCCTGGCCTGCCTGGACCCTCTCTGGGCGGGAGGCCGTCCCCGCCTGCTCAATCGTGACGACGAGGACTTCGTCGTCCAGACGGCCACCACCCGCCCGGCCAGACTCGGGCAGCCCTTCACCCGCTGGTCCATCCGCAAACTCGCCGCCTACCTGCGCAAAGTCCACGGCCGGGCGATCCGGATCGGGCGCGAAGCGTTACGGATCCTCCTGTCCCGCCGCGGCGTCACCTTCCAACGCACCAAGACGTGGAAAGAGTCCACCGACCCGGACCGGGACGCCAAGTTCGACCGGATCGAACACCTCCTGGAACACTTTCCCGGCCGCACGTTCGCCTTCGACGAGTTCGGACCGCTGGGCATCCGCCCCACCGGCGGGTCCTGCTGGGCCTCGCGGGGACGGCCCGACCGGGTCCCCGCGACCTACCACCGCACCCACGGCGTCACCTACTTCCATGGCTGCTACTCGATCGGTGACGACACCCTGTGGGGCGTCAACCGGCGACGCAAGGGTGCGGTCAACTCCCTGGCCGCGTTGCGGTCGATCCGCGCCGCGCGTCCGGACGGCGCCCCGATCTACGTGATCATGGATAATCTCTCCGCCCACAAGGGCACCAAGATCCGCCGATGGGCCCGAAAGAACCGGGTCGAGCTGTGCTTCACCCCGACCAACGCCTCCTGGGCCGACCCAATAGAGGCGCACTTCGGGCCGTTGCGGCAGTTCACTCTCGCCAACTCCCACCACCCCAACCACACCGTCCAGACCCGGGAACTGCACCGCTATCTGCGCTGGCGCAATGCCAACGCCCGCCACCCCGACGTCCTGGCCGCGCAGCGTAAGGAGCGCGCCCGTATCCGCAGCGAGAAAGGCGTTTGCTGGGGCGGCCGACCTCTCCCGGCCACCGCCTGACCGCTCAACAACGGTGTTGGTCTCGCGCAACCGCGGAGGTCAACCACCGGGTCGATCAGTGGACATGGGCCGCAATGATCCGCGCGCACTCCAGGGATTCGACACGCGTCGTGTCCACCTCCAGGTCATAGCGCACACCCTGGTGGACGACCTCTGCCTGCGCTTCGGCCATCCCGGTGACCCGATCACCGCGTGCGACCTCCCGACCCACAGCGACTGCGCTCTCGCACCTGACACCAACCCACAGCACCTGCAACCCGCCGAGAGCCTTCTGCCACCGCTGCTGGGACGCCGCTCCACCGAGGAACACCTCATCAACAATGACCCGGGCACCCGCACGGACCATCGCGGCGATCCCCTCGATCCACGCCTCTTCCAGCGCCCGGAACGAAGACCCGACCAGCACCTCGCCATCCGGAGCGAACTCGATCCCCGCCTCCGACGACCTCATGGACGCGGGCATGCCCTGGACCAACGTGTCGACCCCAAAGACCAGCCACGGATCCGGCATGACATCCTGCAGACACCGGGCAAGGTCGGACTTCCCCGAGCTGGAACCACCATTGAGAACGATCATCTGGGTCATCACCACGCCACGGTAAAGGCGGCGAAGCAGCGACCCAAACCGATTTTGGCCAACACCACTGTGCCCACCACAACCCGGTGAACCTAAGCGGTCACAGCACTAGCCTGGCCGCCCGGCCTGCCTTGGGCCGTGTACTCCTGGGACACCTTCGGGTGATCACGGTGGAGACGGTGGTCACCACCGCCACCGGATCGGGGGCGGTGGTGCGGACCACCGCCCGGCCTTTGCCGGGAGGACCGGGCGGAGGTGACCCCGGGCGCCCTTCACCGTCCGGCGGGGCGGCGCCTGGCTGCGGTCCGGTAGCACGACCAGGAGCAGCGGCCCGGCCCCGGGAAGGATTTTCCTCACCGCCCCAGCCTCGGTGCTTCGGGTGGCGCCATGGTGCGTGCGTGTCGTGCACGTGCGAGGCGATGAACCCGGCGCCGGGGCAGATGGCGGATTCTAGGACAAACAGACGCGGGAACCGAACGTCGCTCTCCCCCGATCGCGATAGCGCCCCGTGACCGCTGACGGAGCCCGATGGCGAACGCCCCAGCCACCTATGACCCCACCGATACGCGCCCATCCGAGCGAAGTGCAGATAAGCAGCGACTGCTGGAGAGCAGCGCGTGACGCCGACAGCGCATCCAAGGAGCAGTGGCTCGCCGGCAAGCGTGCCCAGGAGCAGCAGGCTGCTGTCGAGTGGGCGGAGAAGTTCGACATGCCGCCGTTGGAAGGCCCGGAGAAGGCCCTGGACTGGGGTGTGCGCTCCCGTCATCAGCTGATGGCTGCCGCGCACACCGTGCTGGTGGTCGAGGGGGCCTGGGACGAGGCGGACTGGGCGGAGGTGGAGGAGAAGGCGCGGGCCATCTCGCGGGCCGGGTGGTGGATCGATCAGCGGGGCGCAGAAGGCTCTGACCTGCCGGAACTCCTCGACGCGGCGGGTGAGGACGACCGGGGGACGGAGAACCCGTTCCGGTGACGGAGGGGGAACATAGCCGGGGATCGCCGGTTAGCCAAACCGGCGTTCTTCCGGACCATTGTTCCTCCCACCGCTTCACGTCTGACGTGGAAGGAACCGGATGACCCTACCCCCACCCATACCGGCGTTCGCTGCGACGCCTGACCCGTTCACCCCCGTCCGGGACATCACCCACGGCCATTTTCAGGCCGGCGACCAGGTCGTCGTCCTGAGGGGGGTCGCCGGCGGAGAGCTGTGGGGAGACGCTGTGCGCGTGGTCGCCTCCTCCTGGCACGCCCCGACCGACGAGGACGGATGGCGGGTGCGCGACGCGACCGGCGGAGCACAGTCGTACCTCACCGCCCACCCCCGCTATCTCGTCCACCTCACGCGCCGCTGCCCGGACTGCCTGATCCACCTGCGGGCCATGGAGGACTACCTCCTGCCGAAGCACACCGACGCCAACGCCCTGGTCGACTGCGGCTGGTACACCATCACCGCCCTCCACCAGCTCGTGCACGTCGCCGACGTCCGGGGTGTTGCCCGACGCTGAAAATGCCGACGAAGGCGGCGTTCACGGTGCCGACGAACCAGGACGGCGACGCCCCGCTGGGGCGGTCCCAGCGGGGCGGTCGTCGGTGAGGTGTCGTTTTCGTCGGCAAG
>NZ_JAPVLS010000108.1:0-27591 GCF_027158125.1 Streptomyces sp. H39-C1 | reverse complement strand
GACCACGAAGCCACGCATGTCGTCGCTGCGTTTGACGATCGACAAGACCAGGGCGAGCACGGTGAGGCAGTGCTCGACGAGGGGGCCGGTGTAGCCGCCGTCGGCCCAGACCAGCTCCAACCGGTGGGGGGCATCGGCGACCTGCCGCAGCAGGACCTGTGCGGCGGTGCGATCGCCGACATCCGCGGCGGTGACCATCACGCCCAGCAGCAGGCCGAGGGTGTCGACCACGACGTGCCGCTTGCGCCCGTTGACCAGCTTTCCGCCGTCGAAGCCACGGCTGTCCAAGCCGACGACCGAGTCCGCCTTGACGGACTGCGAGTCGATCACCCCGGCTGTCGGCTCCGCAGTCCGCCCCTCCCTCTCGCGGATCCTCGATCGCAGCCGGTCGTGGAACTCCTTGACCAGGGCGTGGTCGCGCCAACGGCGGAAGAACGCGTAGACGCGGTCCCACGGCGGGAAGTCGGCGGGCATCGCCCGCCACTTGATGCCGTTGTCGACGAGGTAGCGGATCGCATCGAGTATTGCCCGGTGGCAGTACGCCTCCGGCTGTCCGCCCCGGCCGCGCAGCCAGCCGGGCACCGGCAGCAGCGGCCGGACCAGGTCCCACTCCACGTCCGTCATGTCCGAGGGATACCGCCGAACACGTTCCGGGTGATCGGCCGCGTTTCCGAACCGATGAGCGACACAATCACACGTCGGTGCAGCCGAGTTGAACTCCACCGGCGTGAGCACGTAGAACTGCGGCAACAGGGTCTCCTGGATCTCGGTTGGCTTCGCAACCCCGAGCTACCAAGAGGCCCTGCCTTCATGCCCGGGACCAGCTGCGATCACCCGATCGAGACTCCCGTTCGACGCACACCCCTCAAGATCGGAACGACAACAGCTACTGAGTCGCCTCAAGCAGATGAGGCTGCATGCGAGTTGGAGCAGAGCGAGGTGGAGATCGGCTCGTATCTCGTAGCGGATCCGGAGTCGTTTGAACTGGTGCAGCCACGCGAAGGTTCGTTCCACAACCCAGCGTGTTTTACCCAGTCCAGAGCCGTGTGGTGCGCCGCGGCGGGCGATCTTCGGGGTGATCCCGCGGGCGCGGACCAGGCGGCGGTACTTGTCGTAGTCGTAGCCGCGGTCGGCGAACAATCGCTTGGGGCGGTTCCGGGGCCGGCCGCGCCGGCCCCGGATGTGGGGTATCGCGTCCAGCAGGGGCATCAGCTGGGTGACATCGTGCCGGTTTCCACCGGTCAGTGTTACGGCGAGTGGTGTGCCGTGCCGGTCGACGATCACATGGTGCTTGCTGCCCGGCCGCCCCCGGTCGACCGGTGAAGGGCCGGTGTGAGCCCCCCTAATCCAGGGTGTAAGCAGCCGGCCCGGGCCCATGCAACGCCCCGGGGTAGCTGCTCGCATAGGACAGCGAATGCCTAGATCCCCCCTGGCCGTCAAGGCCTCCTCAAAGAGCGGCATCGCTGTCCGCTGCGGGGTCCGCGGTGATGACGCGGGCGCCGGGCTGATGCCTCCGTTTCCCCGGGCCCTTGAGGCCTCTGTCAAGAGCGGCGCAGCCCGGCGCCCCCGTGGTCACCGCGAAACTCGCGGGGCCAGGTCGAGCGTTAATTGTCACGGCGCGAGCCCTCTCCAGGGTCGACCTCTTGTTCATCCGCGAGCCCGTGAGCTCTGCCGAAAGATCGAGCCCCTGGAGTTCGCTGGTGTCGCGAACGGCTACTGAGATGGCGGACCAACGAGTCCTTGGATTAGGGCGCCACGCGACCCGCATGTGCTCGTGAACTGCATAAACGGACGGATCTGGGAGGACAGCTTGACCGTGTTCTGCGGCATCGACTGGGCGGAGCGCCACCACGACGTCGCCCTCGTCGACGAAGCCGGCACTCTGCTCGCCAAAGCCCGTATCACCGACGACGTGGCCGGCTACCACAAGCTCTTGGCCCTCTTGGCCGAGCACGGTGACAGCCCGGACGATCCAATACCGGTGGCCATCGAGACCAGCCACGGCCTCCTGGTCGCGAGCCTGCGCACCGGAAGCCGTCAGGTCTTCGCGATTAACCCGCTCGCCGCCGCGCGCTACCGCGACCGCCACGGCGTGAGCCGAAAGAAGTCCGACCCGGGCGACGCCCTGGTCCTGGCGAACGTCCTGCGCACCGACATGCACGCCCACCGGCCCCTGCCGGCCGACTCCGAACTCGCCCAGGTCATCACGGTCCTGGCCCGAGCACAGCAGGACGCCGTCTGGGCTCGGCAGCAGGTCGCGAATCAGGTCCGCTCGCTCCTGCGCGAGTACTACCCTGCCGCTCTGCTGGCCTCCCAGAGCAAGCAAGGCGGTCTGACCAGGGCTGATGCCCGCGTCATCCTCACTCTGGCCCCGACTCCGGCCAAGGCCGCGAAGCTCACCCTCGCCCAGTTGCGGGCCGCCCTCAAACGCAGTGGCCGCCTCCGCGGCTGCGACGCGGAAGCCGAGCGGCTTCGGGACGTCTTCCGCGCCGAGTACGCCCACCAGCTGCCCGGCGTCGAGGACGCCTTCGGCCACCAGCTCCTGGCCCTGCTCAAGCAGCTGGACGCCACCTGCCAGGCCGCGGACGACCTCGCGGAGGCGGCCACAGCCGCCTTTCACCAGCACGCCGACAGCGAGATCCTGCTCAGCTTCCCGGGCCTGGGGCCCATGCTCGGCACCCGCGTGCTCGCAGAGCTGGGCGACGACCGGGCACGATTCGCCGACGCCCGGGCGCTGAAGTCATACGCCGGATCCGCCCCCATCACCCGGGCCTCCGGCAAGAAACGGTTCGTCGGCCGACGCTTCGTCAAGAACAATCGCCTCATCAACGCCGGCTTCCTCTGGGCCTTCGCCGCCCTCACCGCCTCACCAGGAGCGAACTCGCACTACCGACGCCGACGCGAGCACGGAGACTGGCACGCCGCCGCACAACGGCACTTGCTAAACCGCTTCCTCGGCCAGCTCCACCACTGTCTCAAGACCCGGCAGCATTTAGACGAACAGCATGCCTTCGCACCGCTCCTGTCACTCCCGACCGAGCAGGCAGCTTGACTTCATAGCCCCCTGAGATGTCTTTGAGGGCCCTGACGTGAGAGCCGCCGATCGCGGCATCGTCCATCTCGAGCAGGTCGGTCGACCGCAGTTCGGCCAGAAGTGCTTCGTGCAGGCGAGGCCAGACTCCCGCCTCGGTCCAGTCCCGCAGGCGCCGCCAGCAGGTAACCCCGCTGCATCCGATCCGCTCCGTGGGTACGTCGCTCCAGCTGACGCCTTTGCATAGGACGTAGACGATGCCCCGCAGGGCGACGCGATCGTCCACCGGCTTCCGGCCGGGGAACCGATGTCTCCGCGGTGGCCGGGCAGGGAGCAACGGAGCTATCCGCTCCCACAAGTCATCAGGCACAAGATCAACAGACACCCCGCAGATCCTGCCGACCCAAGGCCCAACTGCCAAGTCAACACACCGATCTCATTCTGAAATGATCAGTTAGTCCCGGACGACGCACCGGCTCCGAACGGCCAAACCCGCGTCCAACGCCGCGGCCACCGAAACGCCGCGCTGCGCCAGCACGTGCCGACAAGGCCGACTCCCCGGCGGGTCGCGCCACAGCAGGGGAGCGGACCGCGTGACGCCTGAAACAGTCAGGCCAGCATGTCTGCGCCGTGGCGCTGCGCCATCCAGACAGTCGAGGAGTAGGAAGCCACCGCCCGCATCGACAACCGTCGGCACCACGGTCGACAGCGTCGACCTTGCGGTATTCGCCAGGTTTGATGACTTTGTGCGATGCGTCGGTCGGGGAGTCCATCAGCGACCTGACGGGCCCGTCGACGCACAGCATCGCGTCGGCGAATTCGCGAACAACGCATCCCGGGGCCGGGGCTAAGCAGGAGGCCAACTCCGCCTGCTGGTCGTGGCAATTCCAGCGGAAGCATCCCGCACGGACTCCGTCGCGCAGCAGATTCAACTCCACAGCCTCGTGCTGATCGCGTGTTCCTTGCTCGGAGCACACCATCAGCCGAAGGCCGCCTGCGTGTGCGGCGGTTGCCGCGCGAGTGATCAAGTTTGGCCGTTCGTTCGAGGTCAATGGTGGTGGTCCCGATGTACGGGTCTGGCCCAGTGGGTCCGCGCCGCCACATAGGTATGTGGCGGCGCCGACGTGTCCTGGTGCGGCGTGTCAGTTCTTCTTGAAGACGGTCACGGCGAGCGGGCCGGCGGTGTTTCCGGTCGTGGAGACGGCTCCGGCGGTGTCGAGGACCTTGATCCAGGAGCCGGCGGCCAGGGTGGTGATGTAGTCGCTGTTGGTGGGGTTGTAAACCACGACGGTGTCGTAGCTGGTGGGGGCGCTCGCACTGGAGCTGATGGCGGAGATCACGACGGAGCCGTTCACCTGGGTGGACATCTGGTTCTTGACGGCGTCCCAGGTGGTGAGGCGCAAGGCCGGGGTGGACTTGCGCAGGGCGATGGCGTCCTTGTGAAACTTGTAGGTCGGGGCGTTGGCCGTCTTGTCTCCCCAGTGGATCGCGTTGACGTTGTCCCCGGCGTTGTAGGAGTTTTTGGCAGTGTCGTAGTTGCCGCCGACGACCTTGGAACGGAGGAACTCGTCACCCTCGGAGAGGAACGCGATGCCTTGGGAGGTGAGGATCATGCCGGTGGCGAAGCGGTCGATCTGTCCCGCCCGGCCGGCGGCTCCGCCGGTGGCCCCGGAGTACGTGATCTTGTCCCAGAGGTTGAGGTCGTCGTGGACGGAGACATAGTTGACGCTCTGCTCAGGGTCGTAGGCGAACGCCGGGTTCCAGGTGTCGGTGAGCTGGCTCGTGGCCTTGATGGTGAGTGGTGAGCCGCGCATGCCGAGGGCGATCGAGGAGGCGCTGCCGGCGCCGTTCATGTAGTTCATGACGGTGTCCTGGGTGCCGCCCTTGATGGCGTCGCGGTAGGCGCCGTTGAAGACGCCAACGTGGGCGTTGGCCAAGGTGGGGACGCTCGCGTAGCGGACCTTCTGCGCCTCGGCGGAGTCGGTGACGCCTCCGCTCCAGGGCTCGCCGTAGATCTGGAGTTGGCGGTCCGGGTAGGTGGTGTTGAGGTAGCTTCCCCAGTCGGCGACGTTGGTGGCGTAGTTCACGCCGAGGAGGTCGAAGCGGAAGCCGTCGACGTTGTAGTCGCGGACCCAGTGCTCCAGGGAGTCGCGGATCATCCGGCTGACCATCGGGTTGCCGTCGTCGATGGAGTTGCCGGTGCCGGAAAGGTCGGTGGCGTTGTAGTACTTGCCGGTGATCGCGCCGAACACGTCCTTGCTGGCCGTGTGGTTGTAGACGACATCCATGATCACGCGGATGCCGGCCTTGTGGAACTCGTTGACCATGTCCTTGTACTCGCGGATTCGGTCCTCGGCCGCGGTGTACTGGGAGAACTGTTCCTCGGGCACGTTGTAGTTCAGCGGGTCGTAGCCCCAGTTGGGCACGGTGCTGTTGAAGTCGAAGGAGGGGAGGATCTGGACGTCGGTGACACCCAATTCCTTGAGGTGGTCGATGCCGGTCTTCACGCCGTTGATGGTCGTGCCGCCCTGGACGAGGCCGAGGAACTTGCCGCGCTTGGCCGGCGCGACGCCGGAGCTGGCGTCGATGGTGAAGTCGCGGACGTTCAGCTCGTAGACAACGGAGTCCTCGCGGTTGGTGCGGGCAGGCCGGGTGGCCCAGCTGCCACCGGTGGGCGCCACCGCGCCGGAGTCGATGACGATGCCCTGGGTGGTGCCGGGGTTGACCATCTGGGCGTACGGGTCGCGGACGGCGTTGCCGCCGACGGAGAACTGGTAGGGCTGGTTCTTGAGGTCACCGGCGACGACGGTCTGGTAGACGCTGCTGTAGCCGGTGAGGGTGGCGGGGCTGAGCTGGTAGCTCTTGCCGGCCACATTCACCGTGACGGTGGAGTTGTCCGGTGACCAGATCCTAAAGGTGGTGCCGGTGGGGGTGTAGGTCGCGCCGAGGGTGCTTCCGGTTCCAGCGGGCGGGGTGGTGGGGGTCGGGCTGGGGCTCGGGGTGGAGCCGGTGCCGCTTTGGACGGTCAGCTGGTGGTTGGCGGAGTTGAAGCTGAAGGTGGTGGCGGCGCCCGCCGGTACGGTGAAGGGAATGTTGGCTCCGCCTGCCGCGCCGTTCTGGCCGTAGTTCTCGGTCCAGCCCTGATTGATGGCGGCTTTGACCTCCCAGGTTCCGGCGGGGATCGTGCTGGCGGTCCAGGTGTAGATGCCGTCGCCGTCGGAGTCCTGGAGCCTGGGGACAAGACAGTCGGCAGCCCAGTCAGTGGCGCAGCCGATCTCGGACTGGAAGGTGCCGGCGGCGGTGACCGTCCTGCTGGTCGCGTTGTCGGCGATTTCATGAGTGACGGGGTCGTAGAGGAAGGTCACGGCCTTGCCACCGGTGGGTACAACAAGCGGGATGTCCGCCCCTCCGGCCGCGCCGTTCTGGCCGTAGTTCTCGGTCCAGCTCTTGTTGATGGCGACCTTGTAGGTGTAACTGCCGGCGGGAAGGCTGAGGGTGACGGACCACATGCCGTCGGCGCGCTGGGTGAGCTGGTCCTGCGCGCAGTCCGTGGCCCAGTCGCCGGCACAGCCGATCTCGCTGTTGAACGTGCCGGGCACCGAGACGGCACCGGGCACGGCTGCACTGGCTGTGTGTTGGAGGAGGGGAGCGAGGGTGAGGCCGAGTGCTGCGGCGGCAAGGAGGGTGGCGGCTCTTCGGGGTCTTGCGGGGTGGGAGACGCGATGCATGTGATGGAACCTCCAGTAGGGCTCCGGCGGCGGGGAGCACGCGGGCGGGACAGCGGGTGAGCAGGAGGAGTCAGGCACTTGTCCGGGTGGTGTCGCGCCGACCGCAACCGGCAGGTCCCTGGAGGGCTTGCGCGGCAGCCGGTGGAGGCCACAGAGCCATTGGTACGTTGCTAACACATGTTAATAATGGGTAAACGACGAGGGGGTCAAGGTACCGGCCGAAACTTGTGCCGCTCAGCGCCATGTCCGGCCGGGCCACCAGGTCCCTCAGGTCCCTCGGGCGGGCGGAAGCAGGTTTCTGCGCCTATGACGTATGGGTGTTAGTAACGTGCGTTATCGTTTTGGTAGCAGCGAAGGTGCCTACGGATGCGGGGAACATGATGTCGGCGAGCGCGTCAGGAGCTGCCTCGGCCGGCGGGCGGTCGCGTCCCACCTCCACGGATGTGGCGAAGATGGTGGGAGTGTCCCGTTCGGCGGTCTCTTTCGCCTTCAACAGTCCCGAACGGCTCTCGGTGGCCACCCGCGACCGGATTTTCGCCGCCGCCAAGGAGCTCGGATACTCTCCGAACACCCTGGCGCGGATGCTGCAGGCAGGGCAGACGCAGTCGCTGGGTGTCCTGTTGCCCCAGAACCTCGCCAAGATCATGGAGAACCCGTACTACGCCCGGTTCCTCACCGGAGTAGGTCAAGTCTGCGATGAACAGGGTTTCACGCTGCTGCTCACCCCGCCGCTGCGCGATTCCATGCTGAAGGCGATTCCGTACGCGGCGGTCGACGGATTCGTGGTGTGCGGACTGGAGCACGACCGCGGTGAGGTCGCCGAACTCCAACGGCGCGGCATCCCGTTCGTCTTGGTGGACAGTAGCCCCTGGGCCGATGTGCCGAGCGTCGACGTCGACGACGAGAGCGGGGCGCGCGAAGTCACCCGGCACATCCTGGAACTCGGCCACCGCCGGATGGCGCTGCTCTCGATCGACCCCGGCCCGGAGCGGGCGGAGCGCGGCTATCGGGGCCCGCTGGCCCGCCGGATGGCCGGAGTCGCCGACGCGCTTTCCCAGGTGGGCATGGACCTGAAGGACATCAACCTCGTCGAGGTTCCCGCCACCCGGATGGATGGCTACCGAGCGGCGAAAGCCCTGATGGCTACTGCTGAGGCGGCGCCCACCGCCATCATCGCTCTGTCCGACATCCTGGCCTTCGGGGCGGTCGACGCCCTGCACGACCTCGGCCTGCGCGTACCCGAAGACGTCTCGGTCACCGGTTTCGACGACCTGCCGGAATCGGCGTGGCTCCGGCCGCGTCTGACCAGTGTCCGGCAGGCCATCGCCGCCAAAGGACGGACCGCCGCGGACTTCCTCATCTCCGCCATCCGCGGTGAGGACCAGCACCCGCACCAACTGCTCGGTACCAGCTTGATCGTGCGCGACTCCAGCGCGCGCGTGCCCGCCGCACAGAGCACAGGCCTGCCCAACGCCTGATCCGGAGCGGCCCTGCCTTTCTCTGCACCCACATGCGCGGCAGGCTCCGCCCCGCACCCCGCACCTGGCGCAGGGGCCGTCGGCACCCGGTGGGCCACCGCCGCCATGTCTGCGCACCGCTGTGGCTAACCTCGCCTGCGTTCCGTAGCCAGGCTCGGCATCGTCGCCGACTTTGATCGCACGCGACACCTTAAGCCTGCGGTCGGCGCCGCCTCTCACTCCCTCCGACCGTGTCCGCGCTGCGTCCAGCGCGTTACATAAATGTTAGCTAACTCCTGTTAGTGGCCTGCTAACGTCGTCGACATCAGAACGTCGGCGTGGCCCACTCCTCACGGGTTTCCAGGCAGCACCTGCCCGTCGTGACCAGCGGATCCCGCCGCGGGCCGGGCCTTTGGTGCATCGCACGCCTTGCGCACCGAGGGACGCGTCGCCTACCCCGCCGGACCATTGGTGATCCGGTGCGACCACCCCGGGCCTCGAATCCGACAACCCACCTCTTCAAGGAGTCACCATGCGACGTGGTATCGCGGCCCTCGCGCTGGCAATGGCGATCACCGTCTCCCTGAGTGCCTGCAGCTCGGGCAACAGCTCCGGCTCCTCCGGTTCCGGCCCCGTCACCATCACCTGGTGGGACACCTCGGACGCCACCAACGAAGCGCCGACCTTCAAGGCCCTGGTCGCCGACTTCGAGAAGGCCAATCCGAACGTCAAGGTCACCTACGTCAACGTGCCCTTCGCCGACGCTCAGAGCAAGTTCCAGACCGCCGCCGGAAGCAAGGGCGCCCCCGACGTCCTGCGCGCTGACGTCGGGTGGACTCCGGCCTTCGCCCAGGCGGGCTACCTCGCGCCGCTGGACAGTACGGACGCCGCCAAAGACATCGGCGCCTTCGAGCCCAGCCTCGTCCAGCAGGCCAAGTACCAGGGCAAGCTCTACGGCATCCCCCAGGTCACCGACACCCTGGCGCTGATGTACAACAAGGGTCTGTTCGCCAAGGCCGGCATCACCGCCGCCCCCACCACGTGGGATGAGCTGAAGGCCGATGCCGCCGCTGTGAAGGAGAAGGCCGGCGTCGACGGTTTCGCCTTCAACCCGCAGGGCTACTACGCGATGCCGTTCCTCTACGGCGAGGGCGCCGACATGCTCGATGTCGCCGCCAAGAAGATCACCGTCAACTCTCCGGCCGCCGTCAAGGGCATCGACACCCTCAAGGCTCTGGTCACTGCCCCCGGCGTCGCCAAGCTCGACACCACCAGCAACGGTTACGCCAACGTCATGGACGCCTTCGACAACGGCAAGACCGCCGCCATCGTCCAGGGCCCATGGGAGAGCGCCAACGTCTTCAAGGGCTCCGCGTTCACCGACAAGGCCAACCTCGGCATCGCCACGCTCCCGGCGGGATCCGCGGGCAAGGCAGGTGCCCCGCTCGGTGGCCACAACCTCGTCGCCTACGCCGGCTCCGACGCCGCCCACCAGGCCGCGGCGCAGAAGTTCATTGCCTTCATGACCTCCGCCCAGACCCAGGCCACCACTGCGGCTAAGAACGCCACGCTGCCGACCCGAGCGGACGCCTACACCCCCGCGGTCAAGGCCAACCCGGCCATCGCCGGCTACCAGAGCGTCCTTCCCTCCGGGCGAGCGCGCCTCGAGGTTGCCCAGTACAGCTCCCTGTACGACCCGCTGGGCACCGACCTCATCAAGATCCTCTCGGGCCGGGAAAGCACCCAGGCCGGCCTGGACAACGTCGCGACCGCCGCCAAGAAGCTCCTCCCGGACTACGCCACCCAGTGACCGGACTCCGGGCGGCCGCCCCCGCGCCCGGGGCGCCCGCCCGGCACCGGCATCACCCTTCCCGAAGCCGCCCGCTCCGCAGGCCGCGCACCCTGTGCGTATAGGCCGGCGGGGCGTGGCAGAGCACCCCCTGCCCCCTGAGGTGTCAGATGACCGTCGCCGTCCAGGGCGAGACCGCCCGCACCACGCCCCGCAAGAGCCCGCTCCACCGCATCAAGTACTCCTACGACCGGTACTGGTACGCCTGGGCGATGTGCCTGCCGGTGGTCCTGGTCCTGGGTGCCATCGTCGGCTATCCCCTGATCCAGGGGATCTACCTGAGCTTCACCGACGCCACCAGCCAGAACGTCGGACGGACCATCGGTGCCAACCACATCCCCGACACGTACAGCTGGGTCGGGCTCACGAACTACGTCGACATCCTCACAGGTGCCAACAACCAGTTCTGGCCCCACCTATTCTGGACGATCGCGTGGACCGTCGCCTGCGTCGTCCTGACCTACGCCATCGGCCTGGCCCTGGCCGTCGTGCTCAACCGCGACATACGCGCCCGCGGCCTCTACCGGATGCTGCTGATCCTTCCCTGGGCCGTGCCGACCTTCGTCACCATCTTCGCCTGGCGGCTCATCCTCGCCGACGACGGGGCCGTCAACCAGCTCCTCGCGCTGCTCCACATCACCGGCCCCTCCTGGCTCAGCGACCCGCTCGCGCAGAAGGTCGCCGCTGTCGGTGTCAACATCTGGTGCGGCGTGCCGTTCATGATGGTCTCCCTGCTCGGCGGCCTGCAGGCCATCCCCCGCGAACTCCACGAAGCGGCCGAGATGGACGGCGCCACCGCCTGGCAGCGGTTCGTCAACGTCACCCTGCCAGGCCTGCGCCCCGTCAGCAGCACCGTGATCCTGCTCGGCGTGATCTGGACGTTCAACCAGTTCAACGTCATCTTCCTGCTGTTCGGGACCAACAGTGACAGCGTCCAAATCCTGGTGACGTACGCCTACAAGCTGTTCTTCGGCCAGCAGCCCCAGGACTACGCCTCCTCGGCCGCCGTCGGCATCCTGTGCCTGTCCCTGCTCGTGGTCTTCACGAGCGTCTACCGCCGCTGGCTCAAGCGCAACGACGAGGGGGCCCTCGCATGACCACCGCACACGCCACCACCCGTACCCGTGCGGCAGCACCCCGGCCGGGCACCCGGCGCCGGACGTCATCATCCCTGACCTTGCATGGCGCACTCACCGTCATGGCGTTCATCGCGGTGTTCCCCATCGTGTGGATCGCCTACATCTCGCTGGGCGGCGACAAGTTCGACTACCAGCACCCCGCCCGCATCCTCAACCACCCCACGCTCGCCAACTACGGCCACGTCATCCAGGACACCAACTTCGCCACCTGGATGCTGAACTCGGTCATCGTCGCCCTCGGCACCACCGTCATCGGCGTCCTGATCGCCGCCAGCGCCGGCTACGCGGTCTCCCGGATGCGCTTCCTGGGCCGCGGCACCTTGATGTACACCTTCCTGCTCACCCAGATGTTCCCCGTCGCCGTCCTGATGGTGCCCCTCTACAAGATCATGGCGAACCTGGGCCTGCTCGACACCTACAGCGGCCTGATCCTGATCTACTGCTCCACCGCCGTCCCGTACTGCGCCTGGCTCCTCAAGGGCTACTTCGACACCATCCCCGTCGACATCGACGAAGCCGGACGCATCGACGGACTGTCGCCGTTCGGCACCTTCTGGCGCCTGATCGCCCCCCTCGCCCGTCCGGGCCTTTCGGTGGCCGCGTTCTACACCTTCATCACCGCCTGGGGCGAAGTCGCCTACGCCTCACACTTCATGCTCTCCGAGGACCAGTACACCCTGGCCGTCGGCCTGCAGACCTACGTGAGCCAGTTCAACTCCCAGTGGAACTACATGGCGGCCACCTCGGTGCTCATCGCTATCCCCGCCGCCCTGGTCTTCTACGTCGTCCAAAAGCACCTGGTAGCCGGCCTCACCTCCGGCGGCACCAAGGGCTGACCCCGGCACCGGGCATCCCGAGGCCCGCCGGATACCCGCCCGCGCCGCGCTCCACCGTTCCGACGCAAAGAGCCGACCTACCTGATCGCCGTCACTAAACGTTATAGCGGTACTACGTACCGCTGTTGTGAGGACCCTATGACTCAGCATCTCGCCATAACCGATCGGCCCGCTGACGCCCCCGTCGAGGCTGAGCGCAGAGCCGACTGGTGGCGCGACGCGGTGATCTACCAGGTGTACCCGCGCAGCTTCGCCGACTCCGACGGCGACGGCATGGGCGACCTGCCCGGCATCCGTAGCCGCCTGCCCTACCTGCGCGACCTCGGCGTCGACGCCGTCTGGCTGTCCCCGTTCTACGCTTCCCCGCAGGCTGACGCCGGCTACGACGTGGCCGACTACCGGACGGTGGATCCGGTCTTCGGCACCCTCGCCGACGCGTCCCGTCTGATAGCCGACGCCCACGACCTGGGCCTGCGCATCATCGTCGACCTGGTGCCGAACCACTCCTCCGATCAGCACGAGTGGTTTCAGCGCGCCCTGCGCGAAGGCCCGGGCTCGGCGTTGCGCGAGCGCTACCACTTCCGCCCCGGCAAGGGCGAGGACGGCGGACTGCCTCCCAACGACTGGGAGTCCGTCTTCGGTGGTCCGGCCTGGACCCGTACCACCAACCCTGACAGCACCCCCGGCGACTGGTACCTGCACCTGTTCGCGCCCGAGCAGCCCGACTTCAACTGGGACCACCCCGCCGTCCGCGAGGAATTCCGGTCCATCCTGCGGTTCTGGCTCGACCGGGGAGTGGACGGCTTCCGCATCGACGTCGCCCACGGCCTCGTCAAGGCTCCCGGCCTGCCCGACCTCGGCTCCCATGAGCAGCTCAAGCTGCTCGGTACCGGCGCCACCCCTTGCTTCGACCAGGACGGCGTCCACGAAATCTACCGCGACTGGCGCACCATCCTCGATGAGTACCCGGGGGAGCGGATCGGTGTCGCGGAGGCTTGGACACCCACCGCCCGGCGCACCGCCAACTACGTCCGCCCCGACGAGCTGCACCAAGCATTCAACTTCCAGTACCTGGCCAGCTCCTGGCAGGCCCAAGCGCTTCGTGCGGTCATCGACGAATCCCTGGAAGCGATGCGGCCCGTTGGCGCGCCCACCACGTGGGTGCTCTCCAACCACGACGTCACCCGCCACGCCACCCGCTTCGCCAACCCCCCCGGCCTGGGCACCCAGATCCGCACCCCCGGAGATCGCGAACTCGGCCTGCGCCGGGCCCGCGCCGCCAGCCTGCTGATGCTCGCCCTGCCCGGCTCGGCATACGTCTACCAGGGCGAGGAGCTCGGCCTGCCCGACGTCACCGACCTGCCCGATGAGGTCCGCCAGGACCCCTCCTACTTCCGAGCCGCCGGCCAGGACGGCTTCCGCGACGGCTGCCGGGTGCCCATCCCGTGGTCGGGCACCGAGGCCCCGTACGGCTTCGGCCCCGATGCCGGCGGCCCCAGCTGGCTGCCACAGCCCACCGAGTGGGCGCAGCTGTCCGTCCAGGCCCAGACCGGCGACCCCGCCTCCACCTTGGAGCTGTACCGCGCCGCCCTCGCCTTTCGACGACAGCACCCCGCCCTCGGCGGCGCGGACAACCTCCGATGGCTGGAGTCACCCGAAGGGACCTTGAGCTTCGAGCGAACCGCCCAGGATGGCGCGTTCCTGCGCTGCACCGTCAATCTCACCGCCCCTGCGGTCACCATCCCCACCCCTGGCGAACTCGTCCTCGCCAGCCAGGCCCTGACCCACGAAGGCAGCGAAAGCATCCTGCCCGCAGACACCACCGCCTGGTGGACCACCCGCTGATGCCCCTTCCGCGG
Organism: Streptomyces sp. H39-C1; assembly: GCF_027158125.1. Lineage (NCBI taxonomy): Bacteria > Bacillati > Actinomycetota > Actinomycetes > Kitasatosporales > Streptomycetaceae > Streptomyces > Streptomyces sp. H39-C1. The sequence continues at coordinate 13,692 of NZ_JAPVLS010000108.1, read as the reverse complement.
CGCCTGTCCCCCCGGGGGGACCGCCGCCGTCCCACACACGTCGCGACACGAAGAGGTGCCATGACCCCCCGCCCCGCCCCCACGCACAGATCCCACCGCGCCCGCCAGGCCGCCGCCACCGCAGCCCTGCTCGCCGCCGCCCTGGCACCCGCCCCTGCCCACGCAGCCGACCCCATCGCCCCGCCGTCCGCCGTCGCCATCGCCGGAGACCTCGACCACCTCTTCGGCTGTCCCGGCGACTGGGCCCCGGACTGTGCCCAGGCCCAGATGACGCGCCGCCCCGACGGCATCTGGGCCCTCAACGCCCACCTCCTCCCCGGTGCCTACTCCTACAAGGCCGCCCTGAACAAGAGCTGGGACGTCAACTACGGGCTGAACGCCGCCCCCGGCGGCGCGAACATCCCTCTCGCGATCCCCGCCGCGGGCGCCGACGTCACCTTCCTCTACGACCCCGCCACGCACTGGATCACCGACACCCTCAACACCGCGGTCGTCACCGCCACCGGCGACTTCCTCGACGAGCTCGGCTGCACCGCCGACGCCACGGACTGCCTGTCGGCCTGGCTCACCGACCCCGACGGCGACGGCAACTCCACCTTTACCACCACCGCCCTACCCGCCGGCACCTACCACGCGAAGGCCGCCCTCCACCTGCCCGCCACCCCCCTCGACGGCACCGATACCACCTTCACCGTCGCGCAGGCCGGCGACGCCACCACGTTCAGCTACACCGCCTCCTCCCGCGTTCTCAGCATCTACGCCGGGCAGCCCAAGCCCAGCCTCGCCCCCCGCAGCGCCTACTGGCTTACCGCCGACACCATCGCCTGGAACCTCGGTGACAACCCCGCCGCGACGACTTACCAGCTGGCCACCGCCCCCGACGGCGGCCTCACAGCGGCGGGCACCGGCATCACCGGCGGCACCAGCATCCCGCTGGTCCGCGACCCCAAGGGCCTGTCCGCCGCCCTTGCGGCCAAGTACCCGCACCTCGCCAAACTCACCACTCTGCGCGTGCCCAAAAAATGGTCCGCCCAGGCCAAGCAACTAGCCAAGGGCCAGAGCGCGGTCGCCGCCCTCGACAGCAACGGCAACCTCACCACCGCCACCGGCCTGCAGACCGCCGGCCTCCTGGACACCCTCTACGCCGCCAAGGCCGCCGACGCCGAATACGGCCCCGTCTTCAACGGGAACAAGCCCACTCTTTCCCTGTGGGCACCCACCGCACAGTCCGTCAGCATCGAGCTTTACGACACCTCCACCTCCACCCAAGCCCGCATCGTCGCCATGACCCTCGACCCCGCCACCGGCACCTGGGCGGTGAAAGGCGACAAGACCTGGAACGGCCTCTACTACCGCTACCAGGTCAAGGTCTGGGCACCCACCGTTCTCAAGACCGTCACCAATCACGTCACCGACCCGTACTCCCTCGCCCTGTCCGCCGACTCCCAACGCAGCCAGATCGTCAACCTCGACGAGGACTTGCTGATGCCGCATGGGTGGGACGACACCGCGTCCCCGAAGACGATCAGCAGCACCCAGCAGCAGATCCAAGAACTGCACGTCCGCGACTTCTCCTCCGCGGACACCGCGCTTCCTGCCGACGAGCGCGGCACCTACCTCGCCTTCACCGACGCCAAGTCCGCCGGAGTGAAGCACCTCAAGGACCTGGCCGCCGCCGGCCTCACGACCGTCCAGATCCTGCCGAGCTTCGACTTCGCCGGCACCGCCGAGAGGCGGGCCGACCAGGCCACTCCCGGTTGCGACCTGCCCGCCATGGCACCCGACTCCGACCAGCAGCAAGCCTGCGTCGCGGGAACCCAAGCCGATGATGCCTACAACTGGGGCTACAACCCGCTGCACTTCACCGTCCCTGAGGGCTCCTACGCCACCGCCCCCGACGGCGCCGCCCGCACCATCCAGTTCCGCCAGATGGTCCAAGCACTCCACCAGGCCGGACTACGCGTGGTGATGGACGTCGTCTACAACCACACCGCCGCCGCCGGCCAGGACCCGAACTCCGTCCTGGACCAGATCGTCCCCGGCTACTACCAGCGCCTCGACACCAACGGCACCGTCACCCGCGACAGCTGCTGCGCCGACACCGCCCCCGAGAACGCGATGATGAACAAGCTCGTCGTCGACTCCGTAACCACCTGGGCCCAGCAGTACCACGTCGACGGGTTCCGCTTCGACCTGATGGGCCTGGACCCGAAACGGACCATGCTCGATGTCAAGACCTCCCTCGGAAACCTGACGCAGCACCGCGACGGCATCGACGGCAAGTCCACCACCCTCTACGGCGAGGGCTGGAACTACGGCGTGGTCGCCAACGACTCCCGCTTCGTCCAGGCCACCCAGGCCAACATGGCCGGCACCGGCATCGGCACCTTCAACGACCGCCTACGCGACGCTGTCCGCGGCGGCGGCCCCTCTGACACCGACCCCCGTGAGCAGGGCTTCGCCACCGGTCAGTACACCAACCCCAACGGCGCGCCCCTCAACGGCACCACCGAGCAGCAGAAGACCGACCTGCTGCACGACATGGACCTCGTCAAACTTGGCCTCACCGGCAACCTCGCCGACTACACCTTCACCACCAGCACCGGCACCACCCGCAAGGGCGCCCAGATCGACTACAACGGGACCCCCGCCGGCTACACCGCAGCCCCCGGCGAGGCCATCACCTACGTCGACGCCCACGACAACCTGGCGCTCTACGACAGCCTCGCCTACAAGCTGCCCACCGGCACCAGCCCCGCCGAACGCGCCCGCATCCAGGCTCTCGCCCTCGCCACCAGTACCCTCTCCCAGGGCCCGGGCATGGCCCAAGCAGGCACCGACCTGCTCCGCTCCAAATCCCTGGACGGCAACTCCTACGACAGCGGGGACTGGTTCAACGCCATCCACTGGGACTGCACCCAGGGCAACGGCTTCGGCCACGGCCTCCCGCTCGGCGGCCAAAGCCAGTGGAGCTACGCCAAGCCGCTGCTCGCCAACCCCGCCCTCGTCCCGAACTGCACCAACACGACGAACACCAGCGCCCAGTACCAGCAGTTCCTCCAAATCAAGCACTCCACCCCCCTCTTCTCCCTCCCCACCGCCAACGCCGTCCAACAGCGCCTGACCTTCCCCCTCTCCGGCACCCCCGGCGAGATCCCCGGTGTCATCACCGAACACCTCGACGGACGCGGACTGGACACCTACAAGTCCGTCACCGTCCTCTACAACGCCACCGCCACCACCCAGACCCAGACCCTTACCAACCTGGCCGGCAGCAGCCAGGCACTCCACCCGGTGCAGAACAAGGGCGCAGACCCCACCGTCAAGCAGTCCCAGTACAACCAGGCCACCGGCACCTTCACCGTCCCGGCCCATACCGTCGCGGTCTTCGTCCAGCAGTAACACCTCACGACCCGGAAGATCGCTCTGATCCAGTCCCGGTCCGGCGCTGTGCCAACCCACACGGCCGGACCGGGCTACCAGGCCTTCCGCCAATGGCCCTGAAGTGTTCCCCGCGCCCAGGCTGGGATGCACCGGATCAGGAGGCGCCGAGCCGTGCGGCGAGGAACGCCACAGGTTGCGCGATGAGTTGGCGAGGGTCGGGGTGACCCACGAAGCAGTGTCCCGCCCCCTCCACCCGCACCAAAGTGGAGTCCGCACCGGCATCCAGCAGCCGTGCATGCAGGCGCTCACCCTGGGAGGCGGGCACTGACTCGTCGGCCGCACCGTGCATGATCAGAAACGGTACCGCGGGGCCAGACACTTGCCACACAGGACTCGCAGCGCGCGCAAGGTCGATCACCTGAGCAGGCGGTGCGCCCAGCAGCCGGCCCTCGGGCGAGTCCGCATCTCCGCCGCCCTCGTGCAGCGTCTGCAGATCCGTCGGCGCGTACCACAAAGCGGCCGCACGCACCGGTGCGGCGGGGACCAGGGCAACGAAGGGCGCCGAAGCAGCGAGAAATTCGCTGAGCACCACCCGGACAGCAACTGCCGCCGACATCCCGTGTCGAGTCTGATCACATCCGGTGTGTCGGGAACGCGACACCACGCGGCAGCCGCCGCTATGTCGGATGCCCGCCAGGTTGGCACCGACGTCACCCTGTATCGGACCGCCAACACGGCAGGAGGTGGGTGGTGTGGCTGGCAGCTGGCGGTTGGGTCATGGTGTGGCTGGGGTGGGAGTTGGCTGGTGGCCGCCGCGTCGGCAAAAGGCGCCAGGGCGCTGTGCGGCTGAGGGGGACCAAGAGACCGGCCCTCTGAGGCGCAGTTCGACTCAGTAGGGGCGCCTTAGCCGAGAGAGCGGCCGCTACTGAGTGGCGGCGGCGCCGCTAGCCATCAACGCCCCTGGGTTCGGGTTGTGCCGGTGGTGGGCGATCCTCAGAGCGCTCTTGAACCGCCCACCCATCGGAACCCGTGGATCTTGTCACACTCTGCGGCGTTCGGATGCGGAAAGCGTCGGGCGATCTGCAACTGTGACGGTCGATGTCACGTTGCTTGGGTTGGGTGCCTGTAGGCGGAACGCGGCGCTTCCTTTGGCTTTGAGATCGGTCAGGATTTTCGCGCTGTCGCACAGGATCCGTTCGACCTCAGTGGTACCTCCGCAGAGAAGTGCGCGGGTGCCAGGCGGGGAGGACGTCGTCGGGCTCCCAAGAAGCATCGGTCAAGCTGGTGGGGCGTGCGGCCGAGGAGACGGTGAGTACCCCCGGCTGTCACTCCGCCGTCCAGCTCCGTCACCTTGGCACCGTTCCTCGCGAAATGCGCGCTCCGGCCAATAACCTCACCAGCACGGCAGCCTCGGCGCACCGGAGGCTTCTCCCGCGAGGTCGTCGCCGACCTCATCACGCAAAGCTCGCCTTGGAGGCCGTGACGTTCTCCTGGCACCCGGGGGGCCGCACGCCGTACGTGCGGGTGAAGAAGACCCGCAAGCCCCCGGCCAGGGACCCCAAGGTCCGCGAGATCGTGGTCGGCGCCAAGGAGTCCGCGCCCGTCATAGGGATCGGCTCCGCCGGGCGGATCATCGCCGTGGACCTCGACGCAACGTCCCCGCACATCCTGGTCAACGGCGCCCCGGGCGGGGGGAAGTCAGTGACTCTGCGGCGCATCGCCTGCCAGATGCTCCACAATGGGTCGCTCGTGTTCGTCCTCGACACCAAGCGGATCTCCCACCCGTGGGCCTCCGGGCTGCCCGGCGTCACGTACTGCCGCGACATACATCCACGACCAGCTCGTCGCCTTCGGCAGGGAAGGCCGGCGCCGTACCCGCGTCGCTGACGATCTGGGCATCGACGCCGCCCCCCAAGGACATCGGCCCGCGGCTGCTGATCCTTCTCGAAGGGGTCAACGCCATGATGAAGCAGCTGGCCCGCTACTGGGAGAAAATCCGCGAGTCCGGCGACCCGAAGGTCTCCCCGGCTCTCGACGCGCTCAACGGAGTCCTCTACATGGGCCGCCAGTTGCGCATGCACGTCCTCCTGGTCGCCCAGTCTGCCACCGCCCGCGCCCTGGGAAACCCGGAGGTCCGCGAGCAGTTCTCCACCCGCATCCTGGCCCGCTACAGCGTCAAGGCCTGACGTATGCTCGCCCCAAAAATCCACCCCGCGCCAAAGTCCACCAAGCACCACGGCCGCGCCCAGGTCGTCACCCGCGGCCGCGCCCACGAGACGCAAGTGCTCAACCTGTCGAACGCAGAAGCCCGCGAGTGGGCGATGTCCGGCGTCCACGCCCACGACAAAGCGGGTCCGGAGTTCCACACGCCGCCCGTCCCCGACACACCACCTGCCGATTCCTTCGGCTCCGAAAGTGGAAGCCGCCCGTCCGGCTCGCCGCAGTACCCGTGCCGACCCCAGCCGCCGACGTCGATGTCGCCGACACGGGGAACACCGTGCCCGCCCTAGCGGCGGACACCGGCCCGGACGACGCCGTGGCCGGACACGCAAAGCCCAGCAGGACCTCCTGCCGGAACTCACCCTGGCCGCCCTGCGCTGGGCGCGCGCCAACGACCCGGACTTCCCGCCCTCGGTCGACAAGCGCGGCGCCGAACTCCTCCACCGCGTCGGCGACCTCAAGACGTGGGCCCGCAACCGGCCCCGCGCTGCCACCGGCACTACCGACCTCGAATGACCCACCGGGTCGGAAATCCGACCCGGCCCGCGCCGATCCGGACCTGTCCGCTTTCGCCTTCATCACCGCAGGCCGCACGACCGCCGCCGGTCCCCGCTCCGGGTGTTGTCCCGCCCCGCCCGTGCGGTGTTCGGTTCAGGTGCGATGGGGAGGGGTTGGTGGAGGCGCGCCGAAGCGGGCAGGCGTCCGGTGAAGAACGTTTCCGCTACACCGGTTTGGCGTGGTGACGAGGCGGGCGGTGATGGAGCGGGGTACGGCGGTGACGAGTGGTAGTTGAGCGGTCTTTGGCTTTGGGGCTGTCCGGTGGTGAGATCGGTGCGGCACGCTGTTGGACGCTGGAGCAGGTGGAGCACTTTGGTTGGGGCGCGGGCTGGCGTCCGGACTCGGGGACGGTGGCGTTGGTGGTGTCGGAACTGGTGACCAACGCGCTGCGGCATGCGGGCGGCGGCCGGGTCGGGGTGTGCCTGGTGCTGGAGGTGGGCCGGCTGCGGATCGCGGTGAGCGACGAGTCCCGCCACGAGCCGGTGATACAGCCCCCGGGGCCCGGCAGGGTCGGCGGCCATGGTCTGCGCATCGTGGCGAGCGTGGCCGCGAGGTGGGGCGTGCGACCTCACGGCACCGGCAAGGAGGTCTGGGCCGACCTGCTCCCGCAGCACCCCACACTCGCCTCGGCGTCCGACTGAGTTCGACCTCGGGCCTGAGCGGGGTGGTATTTCTCCTGAAGGAACACGCGTTTGTATATTGGGTGCGTCATCGGGCCGGGGGTTGGGCACCTACTTGTTGAGCGGTGCCTGATAGTGCTGAGCCTTCCGCCGGCGGCGCCGGGCACGAGGATCCAGGGGTGAGGCAGATGGAGCCGTTACAGGTGTGCCCGATCGGCCCGCCCCGCGAAGGGGTGACGGTACTCGCGCTGTCCGGGGAGCTCGACTACAACACCGAGCCAACCCTCGCCGCCGCCGCAGGTGACGCTATGAAGGCCGGATGCCGGCAGCTGGTCCTGGAGTGCGCCGGGCTGACGTTCTGCGACTCCCAGGGCCTCAACCGCTTCCTGCGGCTACGCCTGGCGGCGCAGCGCCGCGGTGTTGATCTGGTCCTGGCCGCGATCAGCACCCCACTGCGGCACCTGCTGGAACTCACCGAAGCCGTTGAGGTCTTCCAGCTCGCCGACACCGTCGACCAAGCGTGCACGACCCTTGCGCCCGCCGACCAAGTCGGCCCGGCACTGTGACACGCCGGGGGCGGAGCGGGGCACTGGAGGTGGGCGTCCATGGGTGACGCTTCCCGCTCCGCCCCCACGGGCTGCGCCTACCCCGGTCAGGGCCACGTGACGCTGGTCGGCTCGGGTGAGGCGTGGGCGGGGCATGGCGATGGGCCCGGCGGATAGCGTTATCCGTCGGGCCCATCGGTGGTGCGTTGAGCGTGCTGTCCGTGTCTACCAGCGGTACCAGCGGTGACGTCCGCCGGAGTGGGTGCCGCGCATGACGAAGCCGAGCAGCCACACGATCAGGACGATGACGGCGACCCACCAGAGGATCTTCAGGGCGAAGCCGGCACCGAACAAGATGAGCGCGAGCAGTAGAACCAAAAGCAGTGGACCCATGGTTATCAACCTCCTGACCAGCGCATTCCCCGCCCCGCACTGATCATGCACACCGGTTTATGCAGCCCATACATGCCCGCGCTCAGGGGGAGTGCGCGTCGGTTCGAGCCCAGGCGCCGGGGGAACTGCCGCTGCGGGCTGCCAGGCGCGGGGCCGCCCAGGGCATCCGCCGGGTATGCCGCACAGGCGTGGTCGGGCCGTGTCGTCGCCGCTGCGAGAAAGATCCTGAAGCTCCTCAGAACGCCCCCTCTTGCAGCTGATTGTGGTTATTAGAGGCGTGTATCGGACCTGCCGCGTGCTGCCCGGTGCGTCGAAACTGCTGGTCAGCGCATCGATGCTTGCGGGTTCGGGTCCCAGGGGTGAGGGCTGGCGCGGTGCGGGAAGGCGAATTTGGGTCAGCAATTGGAGGAGGCGGTTGTGGTGCGGGATCGGATGGGGTTGGCCGATGTTCTGGTAGCAGCGGAGGGCGCCGCGCCGACGGGCTCTCTTGATGTCGTGGCGCGTAATCTGCGTGATCGGTTTGCCGCGCGGTCCGTGTCGTTCCTGTTCGTCGATGTGGTGGGTCGGCGGTTGTTGCGCGTGAGTGATCAGGCGTCCTCGTCGTTGGGGGGTCGGGCTGAGCAGGTGCCTCTGGCCGGCAGCAGTGTCTATGACGAGGTTCTGCGCTCCCAGAAGCTGATGCACTTGCCGGTGAAGGGGGAGGAGGGGCAGCGGGTGCTCGTTCCGGTGACCAACCGGGGCGACACCATCGGTGTTCTGGAGCTGTTCCTCGACCACGCCACGCCGCAGGTGTTGGAGCAGGTGGAGGCGGCGGCGCATGCGTTGGCGTACATCATCGTCACCGATCGCCGCTTCACCGACCTTTACCACTGGGGCAACCGCACCACCACCGTCAGCTTGGCCGCGGAGATCCAGCGCCAGCTCCTACCCTCGGCATCATCCTGCGAGGCGGCCCAGTTCGCCCTCGCCGGCGGTCTGGTCCCGGCCTCCGACATCGCCGGCGACACCTACGACTACAGCCTCGACAACGACACCCTGCACCTGTCGATCACCGACGCGATGGGCCACGATGTCGACGCCGCCCTGATGGCGACCCTGGTGGTCAACGCCTCCCGCGGCGCGCGCCGCGCCGGCGCGGACCTAGTCGAGCAGGCCCGCCAGACCCACCAGGCGCTCCTCGACCACGGCCGCCGCACCTTCGTCACCGGCCAGTTGGTGCGTATCGCCCTGGACGGCAGCAGCGCCCAGCTCATCAACGCCGGCCATCCCGGACCACTTCGTCTGCGCGATGGCGTGGTCGACGAGCTCACCCTGCGGGTGAACCTGCCCTTCGGCGTCGCCGGGCAGGGCCCCTACAAGATCCAGGAACTCGACCTGCGCCCCGGTGACCGCTTGGTGATGTTCACCGACGGCATGCAGGACCGCGAAGCGGCAGGCGTCGACCTTTCGGGCCTGCTGCGCAAGACCGCCGCCGAGCACCCGCGTGAAGTCGTGCGCACACTCGTCGCCGCGGTCGCGGAGGCCTACGCCGGATTCCCCCCGAAGGACGACGCCACGGTCCTGTGCCTGGACTGGTACGGCCCCACCAGCGCCGATCCCACCGCGAGTGCCGACGCCGAGTAAAGGGATCTGCTGTCACATCTCCGGCATAGCGGCCGGGACGCCGGTCACGAGACGAGAACGCCGCCGCTTGCGCGCCTCCCGTGTCCGACAGGAGCACCGGTGTGAGAAGCAGTCCCCACCCCGGAGCTCCTGGACCGACCACGGGATCAAGAAGATTCGCTGGAGCGCCCTCAGATCGCGGTGCCCCATGAGACGGACTGCTGCGCGACGGCTGGCAGCACGCGCATCATGCTGGGCGGAACGACACCGATGACCCACACCCATGAGCCGGACTGCCCCGTGTGGTGCGCGCGCTGATCCCGTGACGGAGCCGCGAGAAGCCGCGGGCTTATGCGCCCCGGCGTTCGGGCCTGCAGCGCTGCACGGTGCGGCCTCAGGCTGCGCCAGTGCGGCGTGGGCCTGCTTCGTGGTGGCGAGGCGGGTGAGGTCGCGGGTGGCGTGGCAGTCGCCGCGGTGCACGATGCGCGCCGGCCCACGCTCAAGCACGAAGTAGACCGGTTCCTCGACTTGCCAGGCCGGGGTGGCGCCGTTCCGCTGGGTAGGCACCGTGTCGTACGCCTGGCCTCCGAGCGGCTCGCACCGGGTGGCGGGTGCGGCGAAGTCGACGGGTGCGGGGTCTGCAGGCCCGCGGCGTCGATCTTGCGTGTGGCGGGGCGTGCACCGCAGGGTGGGAGCGTCGTGAGCGGGTTGCGAATGCAGCGGGTGAGCACAGGAGGCCGCCCGGCCCCCGGGTTGTTCAGCCGAACGCGGAGAAAGCCCGCTGCTCCCTTTCCTCCTGAGCATCCCGGACGGTGCTCCAGTCCAGTGCCTGGCGTACCTGGTCCCGTGTCTGCTCGGCCACCTGCCGCGTCTCGGCCAGTACGTCACCCAGCTCCTGGACCAGCCCGTCATAGATTGGTGGATGCTCGGATATCTCTGCGCTGCTCATAGGCCTGATCCTGCCCGTTTCCCGGTGGCCTGTCACGCCCCGCCAGGGAAACCGTGCTGTGCTGCGGGCCGCCCGCAGACAGGTCCAGGCCGCCGGGCAGTAGGTCGAGGGCGGGCGCGCGGTGCTGCGCTCCTGGGGCCTGGAACCCTGACCGGGCGTTGACCTGCCGCCGGTCAGGTGGAACCGACCACGCGCTCCGCTGAGACTGACCACGGGCTGCGTTGGAACTGACCGTGGCTGGGGCGGGTGATGCTGCGGTGTGTGTGCAGCCCCCTTGGGTGCGCAACGGCTACGGCGTATGCGCCATCACGTGTGCGCGTGTGCGGGTCTTGGGGTTAGTTATGTTCGGATCTGGCGGGCGACGAAGCGGGTTGCGGTGAGTTCCAGGACGAAGGAGATCTGCTGGTCTTCCGACAGGCCGGAGCAGGGGCCTTCGATGTCTTGTTCTTCGAAGTAGACGGGGTCGTTGCCGCCGATGGGGATGACGAATCCGTAGCCGGCGTCCCGGTTGAACCACTGCACGAACCCGATGGTTCTGCTGCTCATGGGTGCCTCTTCTCGCGTGGGTCCGCAGCCGTGCGGTGCTTCCCCTGTCGTCTCGCCGGATTGCAGCTGCGGGACTGCGCTGGGCGGATATTCGGGCGGTTCGCGGCGGGGATGGTGGGAGAGGTGCGGGCCTCACGCACCGACCGGCGAGCACCCCGTGGAGCAACCACGGACAGTGAACGAATCACACCTCTCTGTGGGTATTTTTCCCACTCTGCCGGTTTCATTCATCCGACTACTCGGGCGGGGCGGGGGTTCCTGCGGGCACGGGCGCCGACCAAGACCCTGGCCATAGGGGAGTGCTGCGGCCCGCGGGCCGGGAGATCCAGGCCGCCCGGCGGCAGATCCAGGACTGGTGCAGGGTGGTGTGGGTGAGGTGTCCCCGGCCGGGGGTGCCTGAGGCTGGGCCGCCCGAGGTTGACCGGATGGGCGCCGGGCCACGTTTTGGCGGCCTCAGCGATGGCGTCCTGTGGTTCCAGGTCGTGACGGGCGGCCGGCGTGGGGCAGGGGGTCAGGTGCTGGCGAGGCAGTCGCGCAGGCGGATCATGCCGTCGCGCAGCCGGGTCTTGACCGTGCCCAGGGGGACGCCCAGCCGCTCCGCGGTCTCCCGGTAGGTGTGCCCGTCGTAGTACGCGAGCTGGACCGATTCCCGTTGCAACGGTGTCAGTGCGTGCACACAGCGGCGTACCCGCTCGTGCTCCAGGCGGTGTTCGACACTCTCGCTGACCTCGTCGAACAGGGTGTGGTGGTTGCCTGCCGCGAAGCTGCGGTCCCGGTCGGCCGCCGCCTGTGCGGAGCGGACCCGCTCCACCGCGCGGCGGTGCGTCAGCGTCATGACCCACGCCAACGCGCTGCCGCGGGCCGGATCGAACCGGGCGGCATGACGCCACACCGCGATCATGGCTTCCTGGCAGACCTCCTCAGCGTGCCCCTCATGACCCACCACCCGCCGCGCCAGCCCCAGCACCGGGCCCGCGATCAGCGGATAAAGCTCCCCAAACGCCTCCCGGTCACCACGGCCGACAGCGACCAGCAACCCCTCCGCGGGTCCAGGACGGCACGACGCGTCGGCCGGGGGCGTCGGCCGCCCGGATACCCCTGATGTTCCGCACATGAGGAGAAGCCTCTCAAAAACCGCGCTCGCATCCGTGGCGCCCGCGATCAACCACCTCCTGGACGCCGCCCAAGCACTGCTGTCCACAAGCAACCCGCCCCCGGACCTGTCCTCCCGCGAGCAACTGCACACTGTGCGCGATGCGCTGCGCGCCGCCCGCAGGCAGGTCCAGGCCGCCCGCCAGCAGATCGAGGACGGGTGCGCGGTGCTGCGCTCCCTGGACCTGGAACCCTGACCGGGCGCTGACCTGCTGCGGCAGGTGGAACCGACTACGCGCTCCGCCGTGCCCGCTTGTGTTCGGATGATGTGTTGGTGGATGTGGGGGGAGGGGGCAGGCGCCCGGTAGGGCGTATGTGGGCTATGGCGACCCGGTGTGGTGACCACGGGGCTTCGAGGAACGGCTGAGGCAGTGATCGGTGATGAGTGATGGGTGAGCGGTACCGGGCCATGAGGGTCGCCGGCGATGTGGGTGGGGCGCGTCGTTGGGCGTTGGAGCAGGTGGAGAACTTCGGCTGGGGTCCCGCTTGGCGCCCCGATCCGGGGGTGGTGGCGTTGGTGGTCTCGGAGCTGGTGACGAACGCGCAGCGGCATGGCGGTGGCCGGATCGGGTTGTCCCTGGGTCTGGATGCGGGCCGGTTGCGGATCGCGGTGAGTGACGGTTCGCTGCGTCTGCCGGTTCAGCGACCTGCGGAGTCCGGCAGGATCGGCGGTCATGGGGTGCGGATCGTGGCGGAACTGGCCGGGGGCTGGGGTGTGACCTTGCGGGGTGTCGGTAAACAGGTGTGGGCCGACCTGGTGCAGCCCGGCCCGGTCGCCTCGCCGATGCCCGCCTGGCGGCGCCGCGTGCGCAGTGTTCCGCGCTCTGCCTGGCCGGTTGCCGCAATCGTGTTCACGTGCGGTGTTCGGGCCGCCGCACGGGGACGTCGCCACTGGAGCAATCAACTGCCTGGCGGCTGCGAGGTTGGCAGGGCTTCGGCGTAGTCGGCGGGCGTCCGTTTCGTGATCACTTGAGCCCGAGCAGGGCGAGGGGGCGGTCCGCGTTGCGGGCGTTGTGTCGCAGGGCGCATCTGCGAGCGCCAGGGCGTTCCCATCGTGGCCGATCTCGCCTACCAGGGCGCCGGTCCGTGGCTGACCACGGGCATCAAACGCAGGCCCCCGCAGGAACTGACCCCCACTGAGAAGACCCACAACCGTGCCCTGGCCGCCACACGGGCACCCGTCGAATGCGGCGTCGCCCGCCTGAAGTCCTGGCGGATCTTCCGCAGGTCCCGATGCAGTCCCAACCGCCGCCGCACCCGCCCGCACAACGGGCGCGGCCGTGGAACTCGCGCCGGCCGGTGCGCTCGCCACCCAGTGCTACTACAGGGTCAACGCCAACGGCGGCGGTCAACCACCCGTTCAACCATGCGTTCACTGCTCCGCCGCCGCTCCCCGCGTTTTAGGGCTGTGACCTGCACTAGTGCTTCGCCGCGCTGATCCTGCGGGGGTCAGGCTGCCTTGAGCGGGGTGCTGTCGTAGGACCAGCGGAATGGTCGCGCCTGGTCGTCGTAAGCGAGGTGAATTCGCGGATTTGCTCGACGAGGTCCTGGCGGGAGTCGAACTCGCCTCGGCGTAGGAGTCGGCGGGCCAGGATCGAGTGGTAGGTCTGCGCGTCACCGACCCCCAGACCGGCACCGCCGACGACCTGTCCGACTCCCGGGTCATGGCCAGCATCCAGCTGGCCACGTCCGGCGAGTGCGGCGACGAACAGACCCCTTTCTC
>NZ_JAPVLS010000107.1:0-27912 GCF_027158125.1 Streptomyces sp. H39-C1 | reverse complement strand
CACAAACCGCTCGTGCAACTCGCCCAGACCGGCCGCCCACGTCCTGATGTCACTGAGTTCCCCACCCATAGTCAAATCAACGACGGCCCTGGCCACCAGTCACGCCAAACGCCGTTGCAGTACTAGGACTAACGGACCAACGCGCGGCCAAAACCGACTCATTGCTGGTTTCCTACCTGGAAGTGATGAAAGCCGCCGAAACACACCGCAGGACGGCCCTTCAACGCCCGGTCAGGCCGCCGGTACGGCGAAGATCGACACCACGTCAACGTCTGTGGTCATTCGCGTCATGATCCGGCTCATCAGCCCGAGCGCGTAGTAGTCGAGCCCGAGCCGGTGCAGATGCGAGGAGGTCGCGATGGTGATCTCCGCGGGGCGAGGGTGACAACAACGGCCTGGCGCCGTCGAGGTTGTTCAACGGGCCTTCCTGCTGGACATGCGGCAGCGCGGGGTGATGTGGGCAGGTCCCACCGTCTATACGATCCGATGGCGGGAAGCCCTACAGCCCCGCGCACTGCCGCTGCCCACCGCCCCCGCGCCGCGGTGGGCGAGGCTGTCGGGCCCCACATCGCGTACGCTTTGTTCGCATTGCCCTGGCAGGTAACTGGTGTCTCGGTGATGCACGTGTTGCTGCCGCACTGCACATGAGCCCCCGCAGCGAGCGGGCCGGTTAGGGTGGTCGTGATCGCCGTGAGCTGGTCTCGGGAGGTGGCTCCGATGCGTCGGACCGAATGCGTGGTAGCTGGATGACCGGCAGCCTGCCGCAGTTCGGGGAAAACGCAATGGTGCCATCCAGGGCCTTTGCTCTGGGGTGGCCGCAGTACACCCAGGAGCGGTGGGCGCGTTTCCTTGCCGCCTACCGCGAGCGGGTCGGCGCGGTGTACGAGGACTTGGCGGACCAGCACCCGGCGACGTTCACGCTGCTTCGGCCGCTGGACCTTCTGATCGTTGTGTCCATGGTCGGGGAATGGGCGTTTATCCGCCCCGCACGGGTCGACACCGTCACCTTGCGGGAGCGTTGGGAGCATCCGCAGCTGGCCCAGTGGGACATGGTCCGTCGGGCCGATCACGAACGAATCGTGCGGGACATTGAGGGCGTAAGCAATGACTTCGATCTGTACGAAGTCATCGAACACGGCCAGCGGTTGTTCGACTTGACTGCCGCTCCGAACGTAGCCAGCGCGAACGCGGAGTACTTTGGCCGTGAGCTAGCCGACCTCCATGCCGCGGATGCGCTGCGCCAGCCAGAACTGCAGAAGGCGCTGGCCGCCCTGACCGGGCGGTCAATCGACGAGGCGGCTCTCCGCAGCTTGCGTGACCGGTTGGAAGAGATCAGGGTGCTGAAGGGTGCTCCGCGGGGGAAACGGTTCGAGACCTGGCTCGGGGAGCTGCTCGCAGCTCACGGTTGTGATGTCGAGCCCGGCACCACCAAGGACGGCGAGCAGATCGACTTCTTCGTCCATAAGCCGTTCCGGGCCGTCATCGAATGCCGCTGGAAGGGTTCGCGGCTCCAGCCGAGGGAGCTCGCCGACCTCACCGCGAAGCTCGGCAGGCGGCCGGCGGTCGTCGCAGGGATCTACGTCTCAATGTCGGGGTTCACCGACGCCTGCCGCGGCCATGCGGCGCGGGAGCCCAACGGCCGAACGGTCCTGCTGTGGGAGAAAGGTGACGTGGACAAGCTACTTGGCGGTCAGATTCACGCTCTGGACCTGTTCGACGATCACGTGTCGGACCGGGTACGCCGCTACCGGCGCGAATCGCCATAGGCGACCCTGACGGAAAGCCACTTCCAGTGGCCCGTGACCGGCAGCACAGGTTCAGTCCTCGCCACGTAACCGGACAAAGCGCAGGGTGGCATGGCGTCCGTGACCGATGCGGACCTCGGCCGGGCAGGCGGTCGTCGGCGACCGGGATCACGGTGACGCGGAGATTCGGCACATCCTCCGGTTGCCCCGAGTTACGTTTCCACGCGATATCGCAACTCAGGCACCGTCCACGGCGCGGGCGCAGCATTCGTCCGCCCAGGTCGGCGACTCTGTCCGACCCCGCGCAGCCCATGCGGTGCGGCCGTCGCGAATCGCGCGCCGGTCAATTATTAATCTGCCCGGTCGCCTACTCATTCACAAATAAATCCGAAATGGAATTTCGAAGCTCGATTCTCGCAGTATCGGCGCCAGCAATGCTACTGCGCGAAGGAGATTCGCGATTCCTAAGAGATTCAGATCCCCCGGCAATATTGGCACAGTAGCAATCTCGGGGATCCGCTAATAGATCCAATGAATCCGCGGTGTAAGATGTCAATCCAGTAGGACGCAAGGGCCTGCCCGAGTGTCCTACCGCTCCACATGGGTGGGCCCCGCGCCCCCTCCACGGGAAGATCAACGCGGGGCCCCGACGAGTGGATGACGATGGGCCGGACCTGGCCGGGTCTGGCCCATCTGCGCAGATCAGACCCCATGTTGAGGGTCCGGTTCATCTGCGCAGATTCGGTGTCGCTAATCGTCCATGCGGCTCCAGTAGTACAGAGCCTTCAGGGCGGATGCGACGGCGGAAGCCCAGGTGCGGACTTGCTCGCACGTCATCTTCGCCGGCCTGCGCAGCCCCCGATGGGGCGCTGGGCCGGTGTTCGTCATGTGTCACCTCCCTTCACCAGTAGGTCCTGCCGGAACCTGCTCGCGCCTGAAGGCGGAAGAACGGCTACCGCACCCCAGTGATCCGTCTTTCTCTACTCCGGCAATTCTTGTAGTGGCGACTCGGGCACCCTCCGAGGGTGGAGGCGGTCGTTGACGGAACAATGCCGTAGAGCTTCGGAAAAGGGCGCGGTCGGGGCGTCGACGACGCACCGCACCGGGTCGCACGGGCGCACACTAAAAGCAAAGCGCCATTTGTGGAAAAACACAAACCCCTGCGCGACAGCGGGCCACTGCGGGGATGCGGAAATGAAGATCCGATGCCGTCCGGCGGCAGGTCAGTCAGTGCGTCTGGCGGCGTCGTGGCGGAAGAAAGCGGCCCGGAAGGCGGGCAGTAGTCCCTCCGTCAGGTGGTATCGAAACACGCACGCACGCCGGCCCCATGCAACGATGACGAATCCTGTCGCGTTGCTGTCCATGCACCGCCAAGACTGCCAGGTCCAATTTCGTGCTGGTCAGCGGCTGCGGCGCGCAACTGATCAGCGAGGGCTTGCGGGCCGGCTGAGGTACATCAATGCCAGAAGCGCGCTGATCTCACAGCCGTACTCCCAAGCGTCCTCCACCGGGGCGAGGAAGGGTGTGACGGTGATGCCGCAGGCTTTGAAGAGGTCTGGCTCCAGGTACTTCATGCCACAGGTCCCGCACAGGTAGGACCTTGCCCCAGTCGCGGCGGCAAGGTCGGCGAGCCGTTGTGAGCGTCCAGGCCGTGCGGTCAGTTGACTACTGTGGAGGATCTGGCCCTTCCAGCCGAGCAGATCTAGCAGGATGCGGGTGGATGCCTCCGCGATCTCGGCGGTCTTGTCCGTGGTGCCGAACAGGTCGAGGACGACGGTCAGGGCTAGGTCGAAGGCGGGCCAGTGTGGGCTGGTCCCGTAATGCTGGCAAAGTATCGGTCTGGTCCGCCGCCGGGACTGCACGGGATCGACGATGCGTGCCTCTCGAATGACAGTCTGCCGGCCACCGGGGAGATGCGTAGGCACGGAAAGCCACCTTCGCTCTCGCGCGTTGTCTAGGACTGCCAGGCGTGCCCGGTGTTGGTAATCGCGGCGGGTGAACTGCACGTCGTCCAGGACGATCCAGTAGTCCGCCGCGAACAATTTGGCCAGCGTGGTCAGCCGCGGGAACAGGTTGGGCTGGTGGATTGCACACAGACCGCCTGGCGGCGGTAGCTCACCGTGCGAGGAGGCGGCTGTCGAAACCTGCGGCGAGGAGAGATTCGTAGGCGGCATGCACGTCCTCCGGGACGTCCTGCTCAATGGCGAAACCGAGCTTCGGATACTCGATCACCCGCTGGAGGTCGCCGACGAGCATGTCCAGGACGAGTTTCTCGTCGCCGATGCTCTTGAGGTAGTCGTCGAAATCCAGCGGTTCCGAGGCGCAGATGATCTCGACCTCGGGCCATAGCTTGCGGGCAGTGGCGTAGGAGCGCCGTTCCATATACGGCTTGGAGACCAGCAGTACCGTCTTCGGTGAGACCCCGGCTGCGGCCAACACCTGGCGCGACAGGGTGATGTTCTGTCCGGTGTTCCCAGCGTTCGGCTCCAGCAGGATCGCGGAGGCGGGGACACCGAGTTCGAGGGCGTGCTCACGGAAGTGCACGGCCTCGCCGCGCGGAAACACTGGGGCGGTGGTGGGGCTGTTGCCGCCGGTAAAGACCAGGTGCGGGAAGAGCCCGGCGCGGAACAGCTCGGCGGAGAAGGCCGCCACGCCGAGATCATGGCTGCCCAGGCCGATCGCCGCATCGGTGGGCTGGATCTTGTGGTGCATCTGGTGGTAGTCCCAGATCAGCTTCGCCTGGTGCCGCTTCTCTTCGGTGAGGGCCTGCTGCCTATCCGCCACGCGTTTCTCTCCCTGGTCACTGTCGACGGGGCCCGGTCGGCCCCTCGCTCATGGCCTTAATGCCCTCGATACTGCGCAGTTGGTGCACAAGTCCGTACTGCGCGGCCACCTTGGCGGCCTGTCCGAGGACGACCAGCCCATCATCGCGGGTGGCCCGGTCTGAGAGCAGGATGTGGTCGTGCGCGGCGTCCAGTCGTACACGTTGCATCGGCGAATCTGTCGTCCCGCTGGTGCGGGCGACGTCGATGAAGTGCAGGGCTCCGGTGATGTTGCCGGCGCCGCGGTGGGCGAGGGCAAGTTTTTGGTGGGCCACCGACCAGTCGTCGGGTTCGGCTAGGTCCTCGAACTCGCGGGTTGCCGCTTGCATGACGCGGGCCGCGTAGGTGTGGTTGCCGCTCTTGCTCAGCGCGGTCCCTACCCATAACCGGGCGCGGGCCCGGTCACGGCAGGAGAGCCGGTCGTCGACGGCGAGGGTTTCGTAGTTGTGGGCGGCAGTCTCCAGCTGCCCGGACATCTCTGCCACTACTGCGAGGGACAGGTCAAGCTGGGCGACGCGGCGGGGGATGTCGAGCTGGGAGAAGACCGATCGGGCTTTGGCATAGGAGTGCTGGGCCGACAGTGGGCCGAGGATCGCGCCCTGGTCGCGCTGGAGGTCCCCGAGCAGGGCCGTGGACCGAGCGAACAAGTACAGGCCCCTGTCGTCCAGCTCCGGCGGTCGCCACCTGCTGGTCCACCGGATCAGCAGGCTGGAGGCGAAAGTGAAGTTCTGACGGGAGAGCTCCACCACAGTGCGCTCCAGGTCGTCGGTCCAGGACTCGTAGTCCCACATCCGGGGGCCGCTAGAAGTGACCCGCAACCCGGGGCTGAGGGCGGGCCTGCCGGTCTCGGACAGCAGGGTCTCGAAGCGCAGATGCGCTGCGGCATCCGCGCGAGCCAGCGCGGTGTCGAGGATGGCTTGGGTGTCCGGCCGAGGTTCAGTGGCGGCGGCGAGCTTGTCCCATTTGGAAACGGTGCGGACGGCGACCCCCAGATGCTCGGCGAACGCTCGGACGCTCATCCGCAGCGCGAGCCGCAGGGCGTGGGCCTCCTGACCACTCCAGTGCTGCACGGTCGCCACGCGTTGCCCCCTTCCTGAAGGTCATAGAAGCACGCGGTACGCAAGGCGGGGGACGCAAGTGCAACAGAAGTACAACAGCTGGTCATTTGCCGCGGCTCCGTTCTCCTCCACGCTCGATATCGGGACTACAGCCCAGGCCACAGCCCCCCAGACCACTATCCCCGACCCCTCTTGGACGGTCACGAGCATGGAACCCCTTACGGAGCATCGCGGCGTCAATGGTCCCGTCGTCTACGGATTCCTACGTCTGGTGAAGGTCTCCGAACCCCGGCATTCAGCACTGGCCGTGTCGTTGGCCGAGTACTGCCGGCAGCACGAGCTACTGCTGTCTGCTGTCTTCGCCGACCGTACGGCTTCGGAAGGTCCAGGTTCAGCAGCATTCACCGGACTGTTGGACGTGCTCGCGCTGCCCGACACTTACGGCGTCGTGCTGCCTGCCGCCTCCCACTTGGGTCCCCGGGCGATATCGGTCGAGCGGGTGAGACAGATCGACAGGGTCGGGGCCCGGATCCTGCTCCTCCGCCAGGTGGCCAAGGCGGGCTTGTCCGGTCAGAGGCAGGTCACTTCGCCGAGCAATTCGTCGCACTGCCAAAGCCACGGTCTGGCCGCCGCCCTGGATGCCGAAACATGAGGCTCGCCATGCCTGACCCCGCAAAGCAATTCTTCGCCGCGACGCCTGCATCAGTCGGACTAGCGCGCCAATTCGCTATGACGACGCTGGCCTCCTGGGGACTTCCTGCTCGCGCCGAGGAGATCCGGCTCTGTGTCTCCGAGTTGGCCTCCAACGCGCTCACTCACGGAACCACCCCCGGCCACGGATTCCTGGTGACGTTGGCCGCCGAGGAGGATTTCGTTCGGCTGGAAGTGCACGACACCCAGAGTCCCCGCCCCGAAGTTCAGCATCCGAGCAGCACCGACACCAGCGGGCGGGGCCTGCTGATCGTCGAAGCGCTCTCCGATGGCTGGGGCGTCCAAGACCGCCAACCACTCGGCAAGGTTGTCTGGTCGTGCTTCAAATCCGGAGACTGAGCATGCTGACGCGAGCTATGGCACCCGCAGCCAACTCGGTGGATCACAAACCCGGAACATCGGTCTTGAGGGGTGCCCCGAGGCCAGGCGTCCAGCTCAGCAGCGGGCCCTCAAGCCTCGCCGTGGTCCTTCCAGTAGTTCTCCAGCATCTGCGTGGGCCAGCTCGGTTGGCGGACGTCGCCGCGGGGTCCGAATTCGGCGAACCACGGCGCGATGTCGATGACGGGCGTCCCGTCGATGGCGTCCAGGTCCGTGACGTGGAGGTCCAGGCCGTCGACCCGCAGCAGGCGTGGGAAGGACGTGCCCAGGCGGTTCGGCCGACGCATGTTGCGGTGGACGAAGGTTCCCGTCGCGGGCCAGTCGGGGTTGTTGCGCGGGCTTCGGGCGCCGAGATGAACGTCGGATGGATCGACCAGGTGGAAGCGGAAGGTCACCACCAGGTGACTGAATTCCTCCAGGCCCTGGACGGTCTCCACGGGAAATCTCGGGTGGAGACGGATGATCGACTCGGTTCCGCCCCAGTAGTCGTCGGTGGGCTCCGCGCGCCCGCCCACGACCGTTGCGATGATGTCGGCTTCAATCGACTCGTCAGGCACGTATCGTCTCTTCCTTGGCTGGAGTTGCATGGGCGTCAGCCGGGTGGGTTACCGCTGCGCAGGAGCATCCGGCTGCGACAGACGCGGTCACCCTACGTGCGCCAGGGCGGCACGCGCACGGGCGTCGAGGTCAGCGACGGCAGTGCCCCCGCGCTGCCGGTAGGGCGACAGGGCGCGGCGCATGGAGATCACGGTGTCGTGGGCGCGGCCGGAGTGGACGCCTTCCATGGCGTCCAGGGCGCGCGTCCAGGTGGCGCACGCGGCTTCGATGCTGCCCTGCTGCGCCTGCACCGCGCCCAGGTAGCCCAGCGTCACGGCGTGAGTGCGGCCGAAGGCTTGACCACGGGTTCGGACGCTGCGTTGGAATTCACGTTGGGCGCCTTCGAGGTCGCCCAGGTCGCGCAGAGCGCAGGCGGTCTCGTGGGCAAGGCTGGCTTCGGAGAAGAAGAAGACCCTGCTGGGCTCATGGCCGCCGCTGGTGGCCGCGTCGAGGTCGTTCTCAGCGCGGAGCAGGGCCGCCAGCGCGTCGCGCTTACGACCTGCGGCGGCCAGGCTGCGGGCGTGGACCACCCCGATCAGGGCCTTCTCCCGCGGAGTGGCCAGGGTGTAGCGCTTGCGCTCGATGGACGCGGCGCCAAGATCCAGCGCCTGGTTGCGGTGGCCGAGGTCGACGGCTTGGTGGGCGAGGGCGCGCAGGATGTGACCGGCCAGCGGAGGGTCGTCTGCCTCGGCGGCGAGCCGCACGGCCAAGGTGAGGTAGCGCTGCGCGACGGCCTGCTGGGAGGCATCGAAGGCCATCCAGCCACAGAGGTAGACCAGTTCACCGGCTGCGGAGTACAACTCGCGCCGAATGGCGTCGGTGGGAAAGGTGCCGTTCAGGTAGGCGGCGACCTCGGTCCGCAGGTACGCCACGACTGCGGCACGGCCGTCGCCACCGCCGCGCTGCTGATCACGCCGGGAGAAGAAGGCGGTCATCTCCCGGATCGCCTCGATCTCACTTCGTCCCACGCGCAGCGTCGACGACCGGCGGGCGTGTGCCTGGTGAGGTGCTTGGTCCCACCAGGATTGTCCCGGAAGCGAGAGGCCGGCCGCCGAGTAGGCCGTGTTGGCCAGGACTTGCCTGCGTTCCATGTCCAGATCACTCCCCCCGAGATCCAACAGCGCAGTGAGCGTATCGGCAGGCCACAGGTCGACTGTTGGCGCGCCGGGCGCTGTGGGTCCGAGACCGATCTCGGCCGGTGTGACCGGGCGTTGCAGTCCACGCGAGAGCACCTCGCACAAGATAGCGGGGGCCGCGCCGGCAGGTTGGGTGCCCAGCACCCACATGGACACGTGCGAGCGCGAAGTGCCCAGCAGTTCGGTCGCCTCGATCTCGGCCGCCACCCGCACGAACCGGGCGGCAACCTGGGCCTGCGACCAGCCAAGTTCCTTGATTACTGCGGTGAGCTTGGTGTTCCGTTCGCGCGCCATCATGCGCCCCTGTCCACAAAACGATCTTTGGCACCTTTGGCAGCATCGGCGGCCCCCAGGGGATACCCACCCGCTGCAATTAACGGTTCGCTCAACGTAACGGTAGCGGTCAACAACTGCGTACCAGCGCCGCATTTGACGAACCCGATTCGTAAGGCAGCCAGTCCGACGGTGCCCGAACCAGGAGGTGAGGAACGGTGACGACCCGCGTCTCCGCCCAGCCCTATCCGAATTCAATTCAGACCACGCCCCTGACCGCCGACCAGAGCCCGCGGCGCCCCGGAGCTTCCCTCGCCACGAAGCGGAGCCCGGTTCCAGAGGCGGAACAACACCTGAACGTCAAAGAGCTCCAGCGACTGCTGGCGGGGATGTACAAATGGCAGGCCGCCGACGCAAGCTCCGGCCAGTCCGCCGGCTCGTCCGATACCGAAGCGCCCGGCCCCGGAAGCACCAGCATCGTCCATGTGAACGATCTGGCCAGCGCAGCACGGCCACCGGACCTACTCCTGCTGGACGGAAACGTGGAGCTGGAGTGCGTACTCGTCCCCCGCGCCACTCCCCTGGACGCCGAAGAGGTTCGCCTGCTGATCCTGCTTCTGCGCGGTCACAGCACGAAACTGGCCGCCACCTTGGGCCAATGGGGCGGCACCCCTCTGGCCCTGGAGGCGGTGGTGATCCAGGCCGCCGACCGCCTGCAGGAGATGGACCAGGCCAGCGCCTCGATCACACCCGAGCGCTACATGCACGCCCTGGCACAAGAGACGACACAGCTCCTGGACTGCCTCCCCAGCACTCCGGCGGTCGCCACAGCCGATTTACCGGGCGGGCAATGACATGTCCCGTCACCGGAACACCCCGGTCCGCCGGTTCATCGAGCGCCGCGCCGCCGCCCTCAAACGGAACCGAATCGCAGTGACGATCACGCTTCTGCTGCCCGCACCAGCGCTCTGGCTCCTGGTCGGCCTACCCCGCCCCTTCTCGTAAGGCCCCTGAACTGCCGCGCCTCCCTGGCAGGGTCCCCTGACCTGCCCGGGGGCGCGGCTCCACTTCCGCCGTACCGAACACCGCAGGGACCCGCAGCGCATCGACCGCGAGCCACCGAGGAGTACGAACCACCATGGGCCAGACACACGAGAGCCAGCGTTCCTCCGCTCCACACCTGGACCAGGTAGGAGCACGCCCAGTGCCCAGCCTCCTCGCGAAGAGCGTCGACGCGCCCCCGGCGGCCGTGGGCCTGCTGATAGGCGCCTACCTGGAGAGGCTGCGCCAAGCCAAGAATCTCGGCTTGGCACAGGCCGCCGGCCGAGCCGGGATGACCGGAAACCGACTGAACCGCATCGAAGCCGGCCTGCCCCCGCTCCGCGACGACGAGCTGAAGCACCTGCTGGACGTGTACCGGTCCGTATGTCCACCGCCGGTACGAGACGGCACCCAGAAGCTGCTGAAGAGTGCTGACGCGTGCAGTTGGGACGGATGCCGAGATGCGGAGCCCGGGTGGGTGGCCCGGCTCAGCTCATGCGAACAGGCCGCAGACAGCCTCCGTATCTGCAGCCATGTGGTGCCCGGCATCTTCCAGACCTCTGCTTACGCGCTGGCATATCAAAGGGCCCTCCCGCAACGCCCGCTCCGCGCCTCCCGCATCGCAGCAACCCCACGCGCCTTGCCCGTCAGCCACGGCAAGCACATCACCGTCTACCTCGATCAGCGCGTCCTGACCCTGGCACACGGCGGCCCGGCCACAATGGCTCAACAGCTCACCCACCTGCTGAACGTCGCCCAACGAGGCGATGCAGAGATCCTCATCGTGCCCTACGAGGCTGCGGTTCTCGGACCTTCCGCGCCCCTGTCGATGCTGGAACTCCACGGACAGGCGCTCCTCATCGAGGAATCGTTCGCCGCGGTGTACTCCACCGGCGATGACGCAGCGCGGTGCTGTCGCCAGTACCTGGAGCCCGCTGCTGACGGGGCCCACACCGCCGCCCGCAGCCTGGACCTACTCGACGCCGCCCAGCGCGCCTTCCAGCGGGAGAGCACCCGATGAACCCCCTCACCGTCTTATTTGCCCGCCCACCCCGAGGGGCGCGCGGCGGGCACGTGTCACGCGGCCATCTCGGCTCGGATGCGGTCCAAAGCCTGCTCGGCTTCGCCCCGTATGTCCGGCAGCCCGGGCTCCGCCGTTCGGATGACGCGCTGGAGCTGGTGCGGCAGGCGTTGGCGGGCCGCCTCTTGGATGGCGGTGCCCAGCGATTGGGCTGCTCCGCCGTGGTCGCCGGCCAGCAGCCGCACATGGCCAACGGTCACCGCTTCGATCACACGCCACTGCGGGGCCGCGGTCGTCGCCGGCAATGGGCTGGCCTCTACCAGGCGTATGGCGATGTCGGCTCGGCCGGTAACGAGGAGGCCGCGCAGACGGATCTCGTACAGCGCGGCCGGGTTGAACAACGAGGTGTGCTCGGCTTGCTGCAGGAGCACCTCGGTCTCGCGCATCACGAAGTCGAACAAGACAGTGTCACCCAGCTCGCCCGCGGCACGGGCGAGCAGCGGCAGCACGGCCGCGCGGGCAGCCCTGTCGGGGGCGAGGGCCGCAGCGTGGCGGAGCCGTTCGACGGCCGCTCCGGTCAGGCTGGACTTGCGCAGCTCATTGCCGTGCATCCGCAGGGCGTAGGAGGCGAATGCGTCCTCTTCGAAGTACTGGGCAATGTGCAAGCCTTTGGCGGTCCAGCGGGCTGCGGTGTGCAGCCGCTCCTCGGGCAGAACGTTGCCGAGTGCCGCACCGAGGCCGACGCGTGCTCGGGCGAGCAGGTGAAGGACCTCGCGCTCGGAGTTTCCGTCCTCGACGCGGGCGTCCAGCCTGGCCACCAGGGGCCACAGTTCGGCAACGGCTTCGGAGGCATGGCCGGACTGGCGGGCGATCTCGGCGAGCCGGACGGTGGATTCGCCGAATTGCAGCATGGCCCGGTGGTCGGTGGCGGCCGGGTCGGTGACGCCCAGGACATGGGGTGGGAGCTGGAGGCTTTCGGCGACGCGGCGTCGCGATTCCACATCGTCCAGGCGCCGCTTGCCCAGCTCGAAGAGCGAGATGTACGTCTTGTCGTACCCGAGCAACGTGCCGAGCTGCGTTTGGTTGAGTCCGTGAACGGATCGGTAGAAGCGCAGGATTGCGCCGAGGTTGCGGCTGGCGAGGACCGCTTCGGCTTGCGGCGTGGCCCATCTCCACAGGGCGTGTTCAGGGTCCGGTCTGAGCAGACCAGTTCGTTTCTCGTCCTCGCCGGCCATGGCCTACGGCTCCGTGTGTTCGCCCGACACGGGGGCGATGTGTGCGTACCAGGTCGCGATGGACTGCTTGTATCCGTCGGGCATCGTGAGGCCGGGCACCTCAGATACCGCGAACAGGCCCACCTGTTTGTGTTCGGGGCTCACGCTCGGTTCGCGTTCGGGTGTCAGCACGACGCAGCCGTACGTCACGATCAACACGCGCCGAGCTGGAATGGGCTCGTACACCCAGGTGTCCAGCAGGCGGTCGGCTTTGACCTCCCAGCCGGTCTCTTCCTGGATCTCCCGGACCAATGCCGCTTCGCAGCTCGGGTCCGGGATTTGGTCCGTCTCTGCGTTTCCGATCTCCAGTCGCCCGCCCGGCAGCTCCCACTCCTGCCGCTCGTTCTTGAGCAGCAGCACACGCCCGCGTGTGTCGATGGCGACGCCCTTGACCGAGACCGGCCAGAGCGGCGGCGAGTACGGCATCGCGCTCCTCGAAGTACAGGGGGCAGCTCAGGTATCCGGAACGTAGCACGCGCCCGCCAACTGGTCGTCCGGCCCATTGGTTTGGCGTGGTCGACAATCTGTCGCTTTACCGGGCCGCCTTCGTCGCCGAACAGTGGATACACCGCCTCGTCCCGAAGGAGTCCCGCGATGCGCCGACCCCCGTTGCAGCCGTTCGAGCGCCATTTCGTCGACGTCTCGTCTCCCACCGCGCAGGATGAGATCGTTCAGCGGCTCGGCGAGGACGGACTCGTTACGGTGGCCGGCCTGTCCTCACGCACCGCGGTGTTGGCTTTCGCTTCGGGGATCATGACGATGGTCCCGCACCGTGACAGCGAATCCGACGGCCTGACCACCATCCGCAACGCCGGGCGGTTAGCCTGGCGGCCCGGGTTCGCCGGATTCGGATCGGGTGAACTGGCTCCGCACACCGAACGCTCTGGGATCCCGGCACCGCCCCGCCTGATGCTCCTGGTCTGCGCGCGACCCGCCGAGGCGGGAGGGGAGAGCCTTCTCGCCGACGGTCGACGGGTCCACGGCGAACTGCTCCATCGCCAGCGCGACGCCGTGCGGGCCCTGTCTCAGCCGCGGACCGCGTACTTCGGTGCTGGCGACGGCCACGCGGGCGAGGTGTTCACCGTGCACGACGACGCCACCGTGTCCGTACGTCTGCGGTTCGACGGACTGGCACGGTTCAGTCCCCTCGTGCAGCCGTATCTGCCCCACCTGCGCTCCGCGGTCGCCCGCGAGCAGCTCGGTCTACCCCTGCTCGCGGGGCAGGGATACCTCCTCGACAACCGGCGATGGTTTCACGCCCGCAACGGCTTCACCGGCAACCGGGTCTGTTGGCGTGCATTGGGCGAAGCCCGCTGTAGCCTCCCGCGCGGCTTCACACCAGAGCCCGTTTGGAAAAAGCAACCGGACAGCTACTCCCCGAGCCGGCTCGCTGTCTTCATGCTCCGCAACGAATTTCCCACGCTATCCGGACGGCCGTAGCACCCCAGATCGCCGGCCCCGCCCGCAGGAGAACCCCGGCTCCCCCGCTGATGGATCCCCGGGCGGGACCGGTGCGCCCGACCTGGTCTGCCGAACGGCTCCGACTTCCAGGCAACCACGCCGCCACGGTCACCTGACATCAAGCCCCGGAGCCCAACCGGCTCCGGTATCCCGTACCACCCGCTACTACCCCAGGAGGCACGCATGACCGCCATTGACATCGAGAAGGCGCTGGTTCCCGCGCAGCAGCCGGCCCTCGACGACCTCGACCCGTTCGGGCTCGACATCTCCTTCATCGAGGGCACGCCGGCGACCGAGACGGTCCTGATGTGCAGCACGGGCGACACCTGCGGCAGCTCCTGCCCCAGCGCCTGCACCACCTCGTAAGCCGGGGCAGCTCGGCAGTGCGGGCCGGACGGGTGACTCGCCCGGCCCGCACCCGCGCCTATCAAGAACGGAGTGTGGTGATGACGCGTGTACGACACAGCCTCTACCAGGGCATCGGGCGAGGGATGCTCCGCGCTGCGGTGCACCTCGCTGAGCCAGTCATGCCGCCCTGGCCGGGGCGAGCCGCCTCGCTCGACGAGTGGCGAACGTGGCTGGGCGTTGTGTGGGCCGACGAGACCTTCCGGCAGACGGTGACTGCCGCCAGTCCGGACCTGGCCGGC
The DNA here is from genome assembly GCF_027158125.1 of Streptomyces sp. H39-C1. NCBI lineage: Bacteria > Bacillati > Actinomycetota > Actinomycetes > Kitasatosporales > Streptomycetaceae > Streptomyces > Streptomyces sp. H39-C1. Next base: position 13,748 of record NZ_JAPVLS010000107.1, on the reverse strand, counting down.
CAGGTGCAGGCGATCCTCGACGGTCGGTCCCCGAAGCTGCGCCGCGTACGCCGGGCTGCAATGGCAGTGGCTCGTTACGCGATCCGGTACGCGCGCCGCTCCACTCCGTTCGGCCTCTTTGCGGGCGTCGGGCCGATCGAGTTCGGGGACACAGCAGCGGTCCGCTTCGGCAATCGGCACCAGACCGTCACCCGCCGCGACCCGGTGGCGCTCGATGAGGCGGTTACGGCTTGGGAGGCGGATGGCACGCGGTTGGCCGACGTCGACGTGTGTGTCAATACCCTCGCCCAGCAGCGCGATGAGCACATCTGTGTGCCGTCCGAGGGCGATGCCGAGTTCCGCCTTCAGGCAAGCAGTCCTGTGCTCAGGTTCGTTCTCGACGCGGCGTGCGACCCCATCCGCTACTCCCTGCTGTCGGACAAGCTCGCGGCTGAGTTCCCGGAAACGTCCGAACACGCCCGCGCCCAGCTCCTCGGAGAGCTGCTGCGGGTACGGCTGTTGCGGTCGTCGCTGCGCGCCCCCGCGACCGTCGTCGACCCCACCGACGCCTTACCGCCGGCGCTGCTCGCGCAGGCACGCGGCGGCGCGCCAGCTACCGATTTGCGACTGGACGCCGCGGTGCAGCTGCCGCGGGCGGTGCTGACCGAGGCGGAGACAGCCGCGACCGTCCTGACCCGGCTCGTCACGCACCCGAACGGCACACCGACCTGGTGCCGATGGGTCGAGCAGTTCACCGAACGCTACGGCGAGAACACCGCGGTGCCGGTGGAGGTGGCGACCGACCCCGAGCGAGGCGTGGGTTTCCCCGGCGGCTTCGTCAAGGTGGTCGAGCCTGCCCGTCCGATGTCCCGGCGCGATCGGCTCTTGCTGGAGCTGGCCGGGACTGCGGCCGTCGAAGGTGCACGCTCGGTGGCCCTGACCGGCGCGATGATCGAGGAACTGGAGGAGGCTGGGGAAAGGCCCCGGCTCATCGCGCCGCACCTCGAACTGGCCGCCCAACTCCATGCCTGCTCGCCCCAGGCCCTGGAGCAGGGCAGATTCCGGCTCCGGGTGGTCACTGTCTCCCGTTCGGCCGGTTCGATGACGGGCCGGTTCTGGCATCTCCTCCCTGATACCGGCGCCGCGTACACGGATCTGCCCACGGTCGAGCCCGGCGCCGAGTTGGTCCAGCTCTCCTTCCACGCCGGGCGTGTCCCGGCCGACCTGCTCACCCGGGCACCGCGCGTGCTGCCCCGGATCGTCAGCGTCGGTGAGTTCCGCCACCGCGGCGACGGCGTGCTGTTCCCTTCAGACCTTGCTGTCAGGGTCCGCCACGGCCGACCCTGCCTGGTCGAAATCGCAACCGGCGCGGGCCTGGAACTCCTCGCGCCGACCGCGATCAACTTCCTGTGGAACAACTACACGCCGCCGATGGCCCGTTTCTTGGGCGAGATCAGCCGAGCCACCGCACCGCAGGTGACCTGGTTCGACTGGGGCGCGGCCTGGGCGCTGCCCTTTACCCCGGCGCTCACCTACCGGCGCACCATCCTCGCGAGTGCGCGGTGGAAAGTCCGGGCCCGGGATCTGCCCCGCCGGACCGCGACCTCGGAGGAGTGGGCCGAGCAACTGCACGCCTGGCGAGGTCGGTTCCGGGTGCCCGCCCGTGTGCTGTTGGCCGAGGACGATCAACAGCTCCCCCTCGACCTCAGCCAGGAGATGCACCTTGATCTGCTGCGCGCGCACCTGGACGCCAGCCCCATCGGCATCGCCACCCTGCACGAGGCTCCTCCGCCCGACGCCGATGACTGGATCGGCGGCAGGGCCCACAGCCTCGTCCTTGCCTTGGCGGCACGCTCATGACGACTACGACGCTCCCGCAGCGTACGCAGGACCTGTCCGAAGGTGCTCTCGGGATGGCGCTGCTGCACATCGAGCGCGGTGATCTGCCTACCGCCCGGCGCCACCTCGCGCAGGCTGTCGCGCACGGAGTGAGCACCGGCGGCAATGCGAGCTTGTTCCACGGCGCTCCCGCGCTGGAGTTCGTCCTCGCCCGCGGCGGACATGCCAGCGCCCACGTCCGCGCCGTTGTCGACGGCGTGGTGGATGTCCGGCTGGCCGCAGCCCGGCGGCGCCAGACCTCGGGGGCCCTGCCCCACCTCGCGGAATGGGACCACATCCGTGGCCTGGCCGGACTGGGTGCACTGCTCCTTACGCGGGGGGCGCCCTCCGCCCTGCTGACCGACGTGTTGACCTACTTGGTCTCTTTGTCACGGCCTGTCCGTGTCGCGGGCCGGGAGCTGCCGGGATGGTGGTCCGCTGTCGGACCCGACGGTGAGGAGCTGGCCGGCGGGCACAGCAACAACGGCGTGGCACACGGCATCGCCGGCCCTCTCGCGGTGCTCTCCCTTGCCGCACGGCACGACGTCTTGGTGCCGGGGCAGCACGCGGCGATCGAGGTGTTCGCGCGCTGGCTGGACAGGTACGGCGTCAACTACTGGACCACCCAGAACTATCTGGAGGCCGCCGAGCCACCCGAGCCGGAGCCCGCTCGCCAGTCCTGGTGCTACGGCGGGCCGGGCATCGCCCGCGCCCAGCAGCTCGCCGCGCTCGCCCTGGGCGACCCTGCCCGACGCCAGGCGGCCGAAGACACCGTCGTACGCACGCTCACTGATCCCTGCCACCTCGCCCGGATCACCGACGCCACGCTGTGCCACGGCTGGGCCGGGCTGATAACCCTCGCCCGCGCCGTAGCCGCCGACAGCCCGACCCCCGAGCGCTTCACCCCTGCGATCGCCGACCTGCACCAGCGCCTGACCATCGACCTAGCCCGGCTACGAAAGCCCGGGTTCATGGAGGGCCGCAGCGGCGCGCAGCTCGCCCTCGACGCAATGAACGTAACGAACTGGACCAGCGTGCTGCTGATCACTTGACTACACACCGACCCCACCGGCAAGGAGCGCCCACGCGCATGACCTTTGACGACGAACACTTTCCGATCACCCACGGCACGATCTGGTGGCACGCCAGCGTCGCCTTCGCCGGCGGCGCGATGAGCCCCAAGGACGCCCAGACCCTGTCGGCCGCATTACGCGACCAGCGCTTCCACTTCCTGCGCAAGGACTCAGGGCTGCGCCTGCGCACCGAGCGCCCCTGCGCCACCCTGCTGGACCGCCTCGTCGCCGAGCGGCAGGCGACCGGATGGGTCGGCGGCATCTACGAGCCGGAGACCGAAGCCTTCGGCGGCCCCCAGGGCATGGACGTGGCACACGACGTGTTCTGCGCCGACAGCCGCAGCGCCCTGCCCGAGACCGGCAGCAACGGCACCCGCGAGCGCTGCGTGATGCTGCTGTCCGCGATGATCCGCGAAGCTGGCCTGGACCCGTTCGAGGCCGGAGACGTCTGGTCTCAATTCGCCGCCCTGCGTCCCCCCGTTACCCCGCCCGCCGGGCCCGCACGCGACCGTTCCGTGTCGGCCATGCGGCGTCTGATGAACGCGGACGCCGCCCTGCGGCTGGACGCCGAACCCGGCTGGGCCGAGCGCGTCGCCGCCTTCGAGGACGCCGGCCGTCGCCTGCGCCGGCTTGCCGCTGATGGACGACTGATACGCGGCCTGCGTGCTGTTCTCGCCCATCACGCGATCTTCGCGTTCAACCGCGCTGGGGTGTCTGCCGCCGAGCAGGCCGCCACTGCGTGGTTGGGCCGCCAGTACATGCCCCCCGTCCCCACACACCTGAACTGGACCCCGTGGGACGGCGTCGGTCCTGGAGCCGAGATCCTCGGCGACATCACGGGCAAGCGCGTGCTGGACATCGGCTCCGGCGCCGGCCACCACGCCGTGCACCTGGCACAGGCTCACGGCACCCACATGACCGCAATCGAGCGGTCCCCCACCCAGCACCAACGAGCCCTCGGCACCCACGCTGAGGTGCCCAACGTGCAATTCGTTCTCGGCGACGTGGTCGACTACCTCCGAACCACCAAGCTCTTCGACGCCGCGTATGCCATCGGCAGCCTGGCCTTCGCCGATCCGCACCGGACGCTCCCCGCGCTGCGCGACGGCCTGCATCCCCGCGCGCCACTGGTCCTCTCACTCCTCCACACAGACCTGCACAACCACGGCCCCTCCACGACGGTCGCGCCACGCGAGCAGATGATCCCGCTACGGGACCGCCCGCCGCTGGCCACCCAGATGTGGGTCCTGTCACCCCACCTGTGGGAGGACCTGCTCAACGAATATGGCTTCCGAGTCGAGGCCATCGACCTCCTGCGGCACCCCGACGCGACCGTGCCCGTGGTGCAGCAGCTCATCCTCGCCCAATGCCTGCCCGACCGTCCCCAGCGCCGCAGCAGCCGGCCTCGCACCACGCGGCCTCCCGCGCCGCGGCGGCCGTCGACCTGACGCTGAGCGACCACCAGGGCCGCGAGCTGGACATGGGCACGCGCGTCAACGCCAGTCCCGAGCAATCCAACGGCGCCTGCACAGCGATGCACCCGGTCTCAGCGACCGGGCCCTCACCAACCGGGCCACCTTGGGCGGCGCACTGCCCGCAACCGACCACCCCGCCTTTCACGAACGAGGAGCGATCTATGGGAATCACCCCAACCGACTGGTCCGAGCACTACACCGGCGGACAAGGCTTCCGGCGACTCGGGGACGAGGAGAGGCGCCTGCTCATCGACCACGCCCCGGCGCCTGAGGGCGCCCGCGCGCTCGACGTCGGCTGCGGAACCGGCGAAATGGCCGTCCACCTCGCCTCGCTCGGGTACACCGTCGACGCCGTGGACTTCGCCGAGGGCGCACTGGAGCGGGCCCGCGCGGAGCACACCGGAGCGGCGAGGGTGCGCTGGCTGCGTCTGGACGTCGAGCATGACGACCTGGCCGACCTCGTCGAGGACGGCTACGACCTGGTCGTGCTGCGGTTGTCCATCGCCTTCCTCCGCGATCGTGCCCGTGTCCTGCGCCGTCTGGCCGCGCGGCTGCGCGAGTGCGGGGTGCTCTTCATCATCACGCCGGTCGCGGATCACACCGCACAGGAGCGGCGCAACATCGCGCTGGACGAGAGCGAACTCGCGGCGCTCACCGACGGGTTTGAGCATGTCGAGAGGTTCGACGCGGAGGGCCTGGCGGTGCTGGTCCTACGCGGGCCGGCCGGATCGTTCAGCGCGGAGGAGAAACTACGGCCCGAGCCACAGGCCGTTTTCGGTGCCGCGGTGGTGGTCACCGACACGTTCGGCCGGGTCCTGCTCGGTCGCTCGACACGGGGCATGTGGGAGCTGCCCGGAGGCCGCATCGAAACCGGCGAAGCCGCACCGGTCGCCGCTGTGCGGGAGTTGGCGGAGGAGACCGGGCTGATGGCGCGCGTGGAGGACGCCTATGTCATCACCGTGCTCCACGACGACCACCTCGATGTGCGCCGCGTCACCGCCGTGGTCCGCGTCACCAGCTGGGGCGGTGCACTGTCGCTGCCCGAGCCGCACCGCTTCGTGCGCTGGGAGTGGCACGACCTGAACGCCCTGGACACCCTCGGGAAGATCTTCGCGCCCAGCGCCCAGGCGCTCACCGCGGTGTGGCCCGGAGTGCTGCCGGGGCTGTCGCCTGTCCACTCCTACCCGTGCGCCACCGAGGTACCGCCGGTGCCCGGTGAGCCGACCGAAGCCGTCCGGTATCGCCAGCAGATGACGGAGACGGTCGTCGCTGGCGGCTGGGCCCCCTCCCAGCCGGTGCGGGATGCGCTGCAGACCGTGCCCCGCCACCGCTTCGTCCCGGAGGTTAACCTCGCGACCGCCTACGACGGCGGCGACCGTGCTGTCATCACCCGGCGCGACGAGGCCGGAACCGCGATCAGTTCGGTGTCCGCAGCCTGGCTGCAGGCCGACATGATCGAGCAACTCCGGCTGGAGCCGGGCATGACTGTGCTGGAAGTCGGATCGGGCGGCTACAACGGCGAGCTCCTGGCGCACGTCCTGGGACCGCGGGGGCGCGTAGTGACCGTGGACGTCGACCCGTACGTCGTGCACCGCACCCAGCGCCTGTGCACGGAAGCCGGCAGCGGCCGAGTCACCGCCCTCCTCGGCGACGGCGGACTTGGGGCACCCGCACATGTCCCTACTGGCGGGTTCGACGGGGTGATGATCACCCACAACGCGGCTGACATCGCGCCGGCCTGGCGCGAGCAACTCCGTGAGGGCGCGCGGTTGGTGGTACCGCTGGAGATGGGCGGATACACCCGCTCTCTCACCCTGGTGCAGCGTGGCGACGTGCTGCACTGCGAGCACTGGACGTACTGCGGGTTCGTACGGGACCGCGGCGCCGCCGCCCGCACCGCTCCTGCCGTCCGTCTGGCCGACGGCGAGGTCACAGTGAGGTGGGAAGACGGTGAGCCCGGTGACACCGTCGGGCTCGAACAGGCGTTGCGTGGGGAGCGGTACGAGGTCACCACCGGCCTCGTGGTTCGAGGTACCTTCAATTTCGAGACCTTGCAGGTCTACGCCGCGACCACGCTGCCGGGGTTCTGTCGCCTGGCCGCCCCGGAAGGGTCCACGCTGGTAGCCCAGCAAGATGCGACCGCGATGCTGTCGGACGGCTCCCTCGCCTACCTGACCTACCGCAAGGTCAAGGACGCCCCGGATCCGGACGACCGTCTCACCGAGTTCTTCATCCACGCCTACGGCCCAGCCGCCGCCGAGCTGGCGGAGCGCTTCGCCGACTGCGTGCGCACCTGGGACCAAAAGGTGCGCGAGCGCGGCTACCCGCCGATGACCGTCCACCCGGCCGGCACCCCGGACGAGCAGCTGCCGGCCGGTGACGTGCTCGACAAGCCCTCCGCGAGGCTCGTCTTCCAGCGGCCCGGCCGCGTTCCCAACGGGACGCAGGACCTGCTCTCGGTAGGCGGACGGCGTACCTGACTCCGACAAGTCGATCCCTGCGGAATCCGAGCCCCCAGAGGCTGCCGAGGCCGGCGGGCTGCCGACCTCGTTCTCACTGTGCGCCCACCCGTACCTGACCGGGCAGGCGGCGAGTCCCGGGGCCCGGCCGTCGCCTCGGCCGGCGCCGGAGTTCTGGCCGGCGCTTGCTCGGTGCCCACAGCGATGTGGACCGGGACCGCCATTCTGTGCCTGCCGCCCCGCCTGCTGCTGGTGACCCAGGTCGGCCGTCTGACGGCCATGCCCCTGGCTGCCGTCTCGCCCTCCAAGAGGCAGCGTGACGCCGCGCGTGGACGCAGTACCCGATGTCCTGGCCCCCGTGGTCCAGCTCACCAGAGCCGGCCGCCCCCTGTCATCTGAACCGTCCCAGCCCCTGAGAGGGGATCCCGCCCCGTGACGTCCCCCGCAACGCCCTCCCTGCTCGGTGTGTTCGCCCATCCCGACGACGAAAGCCTCCTCGCCGGCGGGGTCCTCGCCCAGCATTCCGCCGCGCAAGCGCGCACGGCTGTCGTCACCATGACGTGGGCACCCGACAGCCCGCGCGCCGCCGAACTCGCCAACGCGTTGCGCGTACTCGGTGCGGGAGCGCCTCGCATGCTCGGATACGGAGACGCCCGCGAGCCGCAGGCGACCCCAGGCCGCCCGCGGCTCGTCGATGCACCGCTGGACGAAGTGATCGCCGCTCTGGTCCACCAGATCCGTTCGTTCCGCCCTGACATCGTGGTGACGCACGACGCCCTGGGCCAGCTCACCGGTCACCCCGACCACCGCCGCACCCACCAGGCCGCTCTCCTGGCCGTTCAGGACGCGGGGCTCGCGCACTTGCACCCCGAAGCCGGTGAGCCCTGGCAACCGCGCGCCGTGTACTGCGCCACGCATCCCGAGTCCGGCGTCGGCGATCTCGGACCGCTGCTGGAGGCCGTCGGCAAACGCGTACTCGCGACCCCGGACGCGTACGCCACCACGGCCGTCGACGTCACCCCGTGGCTGGAGCAGAAGTGGTCGGCGATCCTCGCGCACCGCGGGGAGGTCGCCCGTGAACGCGCGTTGCCCGGGATCCTCGCCCGCCTACCTGTGGAGACCCGGCGAAGGATCAACGCAACCGAGTACTTCTCCCGGCTCGCGACCGGGCCCGTCCCGGACGCACCTCACCGGCTCACCGCCTGACGGGGCCCACAGCCTCAATCCACCCCCGGCCCCACCGGCCCCTTCTGACTCGGAGAGCCATGACGACCACATCCGTTCCCGGCGAACTGCCCAGCAGCGCAATGATCGACGAGGCGTACGGCGCCCTGCGTACCTCGGCCGCCCTGTGGGTCGGGACGTCCGTGCTGATCACCAACCAGCTCGGGCAGGTCCTCGTCCAACACGTCGACTATCGCGACACGTGTCTTCTGCCGGGCGGCGCCGTGGACAAGTGCGAGTCCCCCGCTCACGCCGCTGCCCGTGAACTGGTGGAGGAGCTCGCCATCACCGCTGTCACCGAGCGGGGCCTGGCCGTCGACTGGGTCTCCGCCGACAGCACCGGTGCGCCGGCGGCCATGCGGTTTCCCGGCGAGATTCTGCACGTTTTCGACGGCGGCACATGGGACGACGACCGGATCAGCGAAATCCATCTGCCGCCAAGCGAGATCACCGCGATCGAGTTCGTCGAGCCCGCACGGCTGCCCGACTTGCTCGCCCCGCCCGACGCCCGACGCGCCATGTCCGCGCTGCGCGCCCGAATCAATGCGGCCGGCACGGTACTTCTGGAAAACGGCCTCCCGATCGCCCCCACCGTCCTCGACCGGCTTGGCGTCCTGCAGACCGCTCGCCCCACCTACCGCTACCCCTGGCATCAGGGACCGGCCCCGCACGACCTCACCGTCGCCCAGGTGTGGGCGTGGCTGTTCGCGCCGGACGGGCGCGTCCTCGTCCTCCTCGACCCCCGCACAGGAGTCGCCATCCTGCCCGGTGGCACACCCGAGGAGCAAGACCAGGGCGACCCCGTATCCACCCTGCGCCGCGAAGCCGAAGAGGAGGCAGCAGCGCGATTCGGGAGCCCGCTGCTTCTGGGACACGTCACCGACCCCGCCGTGCGGCGCGGATACCTGCGCTACGCCGCGGCACTCACCGGCGTCGACCCCGCCCGGCCCGATCCGGCCACCGGCCACACCTACACCCGCATCCTGGCTACCCCCGAACAGACCACGGACCTCTTCGACTGGGGACCTGCGGCCGCCGACCAACTCGCCGCCGTCCACCAGGCTCGCCGGCAGCTCGGCCTCCCCCGGGCCGTCCGCCAACCCGTCACCCAACTCACCGGCCCCGCGGCCTGGTAGCCGCCCGCACCCCGTCCACCACCGCCCAGAGGAACCCATGAACTCCTTGCCCCGCCCGCCGTCCACGCCTGATGCCCCGGCTTCGTCCCCTGCGGCTGTTCCTAGCCCGTCCACGCTCCCCCTGGGCACTCCTGCCACTGGCCCGGAATCGGAGCACCGCACGGGGCACTGCCAGTGCGGTCACATCGCCTACGAGGTCCTCGGCACGCCGGACGACCCTCACCTGTGTTCCTGTGAACACGAAACGCGCATCTCCGGCGGCCACGCCGTGCTCTGGGTCGGCTTCCGCAGGGACGGACTGACCTGGACCGGCCCCGGCCGCGAACCCACCTGGTTCGCGACCTACACCACCCTCAAGCGGGGCTTTTGCCCTCGTTGCGGAACCCATGTCATCTCCATTGCCGCCGGCTCGGACATGATCATGGTGACCGGGTTCAGCCTCACCGACCAGACAGGCATCGAACCCGTCGGACACAGTTTCCGCGAGACGGCAGCACCGTGGATGACTGTCACCCTCGCTCCCGACCCACGCGCCCCACGGCCCGCTGCATCGTGACTCACTCCCGGCCAACCGGCCCCACGCGCCATTGGTCACCGACCCGCTCTGCCGTGTCCTGCGCGAATCCACGCCGCATTGCGGCCCGGCGGGCGACTGGTCTTCTCCGTCGGACGGGTCCGCGCCGGCAAGTTGCAAGGTACGTGGGTCGACAACCTCACCCTGGCCGACTGCGCCCGACTGCCCGTCGTCCACTACAGCCGCGACGGCACCGCCTGGACGAACCTGCTGATCCGGCACGGCTTCACCGGCGTTGGCTGCGTCGCGGTTCCGGCCCGGCGGGCGGAGGCCAACCTCACGCTGGTCCTGACGGCCACACGGCCCCGCGGGTGAACACGGCGGTTGCCCTCACGTCCGGACGAGCACCCGCTCCTCGTCCGGCTCAGCCATCGACAGCCACGCCCGTGTGACTGAGCGCTTCAGTTGGCCCCATCGGCCATGTAGAGCGCTAAGCTCGCGAGGCTCTGCCCAGGGAGCGTCCAGCGGCGCATCCGTATCCGGAAGGTGGACCTTTGCGGAGACTGCGGCCTGGGAGGGCGTACATGGGCTGACCTGCGACGACTCGGGGCCAGGTAGACCGGACCGTCCTGACGTTGGCCGTTCGCCCCTATGAGGTCTTACTCCGCGCCCGCCGGCGCCGGCCTGGCAACCGTCCAGACCGGCGCTGGCGGGGCGACGTCACGCAGGGACTCCGAGCGGCGGGTGCTCGAGCACGCGGGGCTTGTACTCGACCAGCTGGATGCGGCCGTCGAAGGTGCGGTGCTCGATCATCTCGAGGGCAACGTCCGGATAGCCGTCGTAGATGCGTTCTTCGCCCGTGGCCCCGGTGATCACCGGGAACATCACGACCCGGAAGCGGTCGACGAGTCCGGCCCGTAGCAGGGACCGGCACAAGCTGAGGCTGCCGATCGTGCTGAGGAGCCCCGAGGCACTCGACTTCATGACGCGGACCGCCTCGACAGCGTCGTCGCGGACGAGCCTGGAGTTGGCCCACGTCAGTGGCTCCTCGAGTGAGGAGGAGAACACCACCTTGGACGCTTGCGTGAGCTCGTCGACGGACGCCTCTTCCTCGGGCCTGAACTCGTCTTGGCCCTTCGGGACCTTGCCTGCGGCGAAGCCCGACATCAGGCGGTAGGTGTTCGCTCCCATCAGGTAAGTGGCCTCGGGCTGCTCGCCGAGCCAGGCGAGGTACTCCGGGCCCTCGAGGCCCCAGAACCCGGGCCACCCCTCTCCCGATGCGTGGCCGTCGAGGGAGGTGATGAAGTCGACGAGAAGCTCCGACATGGCGGTGTCCTTTCCTCGGGTGTCACGAGCTTGGACCGGCCGGGAGCAACAAACTCATCGGCCACGCTGTGGAGTAACGAGAAACCCATGACGCTGCAGCCGATCAGATCGGCGGAGCGCCACCCGCGAACGGCCCGGGCCAACCGTCGCGCTCAGCCGGGCCAAGTACAACGCTCAGGGGCCAACTGAATCGCTCAGTCACAGCCCGGTGACCGTGATCGCGCCCCAGGCCAGCGAGACGATTCGAACACGCGTACGATGAGCGTACGGCCCCTCCGCTCCGCTCCTTTCCCCAGGATCTGGCCGCAGCGCAGCTCGCCCTGCACCTCACCTGCCGCGAGCTCGCCGCTCTGTATGACCGACTCCCCCGCTACGCCGTGTCGGCCGCGGCATGGGTCGGCCCCGACGGCACCGCACACCCGGCGGCAGCTGGCTGGAGCGAGACGGACCACGCGGCGGTGGAGGAACTACTGGACCGCGAGCGCGAACTACGCGCCGTCATCGCTGGGGATCCGTTCTGGACGACCGCTGCCCATGGGAAACGTCGTCACCCCGAGCGCTGCCGGCGCTGCGCATGGGGGCGCTGGAGCAGGCGGCGTAGCCATGCGCGAGCGACAGGAGCATGAGCAGGTCGACCGACATGATGGGGCGGAGCCGCCCGCGTCCGCACCGATACCGCCGGTAGGGGTGATGCTGCCGGACCGGCAGGAAATTACCGCCCTGCTGCACGGCTGGACCCAGACCCGCCATGGTGCATGGTTCTGCGACGTGGAAATCACCGCTTGGACCCTGACCCGGCTGCCGGACCGGGAGATCGCCGAGCCTGCGCCCATCCGCTTCGCCGTTCCCGCCCACCGCGTCACCCCGGTCCCCGACACCTCCTACGAGGGTGTGTCGCTGCGTCGGCATCCCGACGCGGTACGTCGTCTGCGCTCCCCCCGCCGCGCACCCGGGCCGCCGACGGCGCCATCGGAGCCTGACCCGCCTCCGGAGGCCGAGTGGCAGTTGCACACGCTGGGCGGGGACCCTCCACGGCGCAGCCTGCACCATGGCGACTGCTGGATACCAAAAAGTGGGACGCCGCTCACCGCCGCCCAGGCCCGCACAGCAGCCGCCCAAAAGGACATCGCGGCGGACTGCACGATCTGCCACGTTGCTCAGCGCCTGCCAGCCATCGGCCGATGAGTACCATCCTGCCCGCCGTGCGGATTGCGCGGACTTCGCGCTGGTCTGCCGTGTCGTCCAGCGGCTGCCTGCCATCAGGGTGTAGCCGCCACCGGCTGCCGTGCGGTGGTCGCTGATCTCGATAGCCTGCGCGGTCGAACCGAGGTCGCGGCTCGTGATCTTGGTGTAGGGGCGGCCGTGTTCGTACTCTGGTTCGTGCTTCGGGCTCATGCTGACCATGACGAGCTGGGCCGACCATGAGCAGATCGAAGGAACGACGAACATGAAGCATGGGAATTGACGTGGTGGACAGTGTGGAGCGGGTGACGGTTACCACGAGCCGGGACCGGTCGGTCGATGTGTACAAGCCTGTACGCGTCGGTGCAGCAGCGCGGCCCGCCGTTCTGCTGTGGCACGGGCTCGGGCCCAACGAGCGAGACGTCATGGGCGCGATCGCGGCGCAACTGGCTGGCCTGGGCATTCCGGCGTTCGCTGCGGACTGGCAGTCGGACGCGAAGGACAGCGGGCAAGCGGACCTGCTCGGTTCGCTGGAGTACGTGCGGAAGCACGCCACCGAGTACGGGGGCGATGGGCGGCTGGTGACAGTCGGCTGGTCAGCGGGGGCGGGGCCGGCGGTTTCGATGGCGTTCCGTCCGGACCTGGTGGACGGCTGGCGCCCGCTGGCGGTGGTCGGTCTGGCCGGGCGATACGACCTGGTGGCGCGTTCTTCAGGGACCCCACCGGTTGAGGAACTGGCTGTGACAACCGCGTCGCCGGTACCTGTGTGGTTGTCGCACGGGACGGCGGACGACGTTCTGGAGTGGCGGGAGTCGCAGAAATTCGCGGGGGCAGTGCTCGACCGGGGATGGCCGGTGCACTGGGAGCCAGTGGACACCGATCACGCCGGGATTTTGGGGATGGAGTACGACGTGGCGGCGCAACGGTGCGTGCCGTCGTGGTCCGAGGGTGCCCAGCGGGGTCTTCGGGCCGCGGTGCGGCTGGTCGAATCGGCGGTGCGCGGCGGCGAAGCCCTGTAAATACGTGTGCCCCCCGACCCACGGGTTTCCGGGTCGGGGGGCAGCTGACCTGGATTGACGTGCTCAGGTGCGATGCAATGCGGGTCAGCCGGCTGCGGGCGCCAATGAAGAGCCAGGTGCTGCGGTAGCAGCCGCGGCCTGGCTCTTGAAGTGGGCGGCAATGCGCAGAAGGAGCCGCATCTCCTGTGCCGCGGTGTCGGCCGGCACCCGGGCGTCGGCGTACTCGACCGGGGTCGTGGCCGGGCGCCCTTCCTGGTGGGCGCGTAGCGCATGGTGGATCTGCTCGGCGGTCACCGCGGCGGCGCATTCAGCAGCGGTGAGTTGCGCGTGGCGGGTTTCGGCGGAACCGCGGGCGTTGGCGCCCAGGTATGGCCGGAGTTCGATCATGCCGTCGCGGATCTCGGTGCTGCGCCGGTAGAGGGCGAAGTTGATCGATCGCAGGCGCAGGAAGGTGCTGCGCTGGGGCGGGGCTTCGACGGCGGT
>NZ_JAPVLS010000106.1:0-29119 GCF_027158125.1 Streptomyces sp. H39-C1 | reverse complement strand
CGAACCGGGCATGCAACTCTTCTACGCCCTCGGACCACGACTCGACCTGCTCCACCGTCAACGATTCGTCACACAGTCGGACCAACGAGCCACACCGCCAACAGTCACACCACATGCGGTTGCAGTATTAGGTGGCCCGCGAGGCGGTCCAGGCAGCGGCACACCACGCCGGCGTCGAAGCTCTCGGGGAACACCATGAAGCGCATCCGGCCCTTCGCGCTGATCGCGGACATGGCATTCACCAGTTCCCCCTCCGGAGCACGATCGGTGTGCGGCCCTTCTCGCCCCAGGTGCGGCTGGTGACCTGGTCGGAGGGGACGCCGCTCTGGTCGGCGACGAGCACCTCGCCGCGCCCTCGACCTTCGCCTTCGCCCGGATGGCGGGGCATGTCTCCTCGCGCCAGACGCGGGCCCCTTTCGCGTCCTGTCCGACGGCCCGCTTGTCCGGACGCCGGAAGGACAAACCCAGCTGCGCAGGTACTTGCCCACACCCTGCTCGGTCGGCCGCACCCGGTACAGCTTGGTGATCAAGTCCCGCACGCCAGCCCGGGTCCACAGCTGGCCCGCAAGGCCCAGGTCGCACGGCCGGGGATCCAGCATGGCCTGGCGGACCGCCTGCTGCTCGGCCTCGCCGAGGATCCGATCAGAACCCCTACCGTTTCGGATCAATAGGGCAAGTTCACTCAACAAGTGACCCGTACAGCCGATACAGCACATCTCAGTCGCGCTTTTACTCAGTCCAGGGCAACAAATCCGCCATATCGTCTGAGCGGAAGTGCCGGAATGTCTAGATCCCCATTCAGCTGACGGCCAAGCCAGTTCGGAACGGAATCATCAAATTCTTCCCACTAGGCCCACTGTCGAAACCATACACCGATCTTCCAAATGCCTGATTCTTGTGGGATCAAAAAACAAGCGTCGCTTTCTGCGGAGAGTGCCCAGAGGATCATCCCATCTGGGTCCAGTGGATATACCGCGTAAGGGATCGCGTCCAGGTATAGCCCCTGATAAAAGGGGGCCATTCGAGATATTGTGTCCCTCATGCTCGCGCGCGGAGAGCTAGGGATCGCAACCCGATTTCATCTCGACTGTTGATGAATCGAGATCCAGGATATTGAGGATCGGAGACCCAAAAATGGGGAATTTTCTCTCACTGTAGCGACAGAGCAGTTCAACCATTCCGCAGTCGAAATTGATCCAAGAATCTGGTGCATCCCATTAACGACGCCAGGTGACCGTGTCCCGCCGATTGGGATCCGGGTCGGAATTACGCCAGCACAGAAGGTCGGAGTCCACAGTGAGCCCCCAACCGATCAATAGATCGGGGTCATCGCAATCCTCCTCCTCGCCCGTGAATTGCGCAGCGGCCGTGATTCCGCGGGCTGTTGAATCGAGATCGTTAGGATACGCCTGTGGAATGGGTGAGTGGACCCCTAGGAAATTATCGAAAAGCCCCTCCCCGTAGACTTCCATAAATTCGACATAGTCTTGAGGAAATCCGTGTTCGTACTCGATGGACACCCGATCCCAGTCCACCGAGTTCCCTCCGGCAACAGGTCGCCTGACAAGGCCCATCAGCTGACGAATGCGGGGGCTACTGGGGACATCGCTCGGGTATGGGCTCACCACAGCACACTCTCCTAATAGATCACGTCATCTAGATTGACCCCACCCGGTCCGTAGATATTGTCAACTGGGAGCGGAGCATTGAGACCCATTGCTCCGCTCCCATAGTATCCCCGCGCCGTTAGCACGAATCGATAGGGGACCTTGTTCGCGCTTGACTTGTAAAGTGGAACCACAGTGTAGAAGATGCTCTGCCCGGTACGGGCCACATCTCTCACACGCCTCTCCATGTTGACCATATTGTTCCGACCGAGACTTCCCGCAGCCAGCGCAGGAATTCGCTCCAGGACACCTCGCTCTCGGTGTCTCCGACCGTGATGCCCAGGACTTCACGGCCGCCGTCCTCGGTGATGCCGGTGGCGATGATGATGGCTTGGGAGACTATCCGGTGGTTCACGCGCACCTTGTAGTACGTCGCGTCGAGATAGATGTAGGGAAAGCGAGTGTGATCCAGCGGCCGGTCACGGAAGATGCTGAGCTCTTCGTCCAGGTCGCCGCAGATGCGTGAGACTTCACTCTTGGAGATGCCGCTGTCCGCGCCGAGTGCCTTGACCAGGTCGTCGACGGCGCGGGTGGAGACGCCGTGCACGTATGCCTCCATGATGACCACGTAGAGGGCCTGGTCGATGCGGCGCCGACGTTCCAGCAGGCTGGGGAAGAAGGTCCCGCTGCGGAGCTTGGGGGATGGCCAGGTCCAGGTCGCCGGCCTGGCTGGTCAGGGTCTTATCGCGGTGACCGTTGCGGAAGTTGGTGCGGTCCTCGGTGTGCTCGTGGCACTGGGCGCCGATCCGGCCACCGAGCTCGGCCTCGATCAACTCCTGCAGCATCCGCTCCGCGATATGCCGCACGAGATCCACCCCATCCGCCGTACGTAGTGGCTCCAGCAGGCGTGGTAGGTCAGACTGGGACAAGGCCATCGGGCGCCTCCACGGTTGAACGGGCAGTTCACCAGGGAGAGTTGCACGGTGGCCTGCCTTATGAGCAGGTCGCAGAGGCCATCACCGGATGTACGCCCCGGGCATACGCCCGCGCACCCCCACACCTTGATCGCCTACACCATCAAGCGGGACGCCATCCAGGCTGTCGGTTGCGCCGCCACGGTCGGGTCGCCCCATTCGCTGCCCGAGTTGCGGTTCAACCGTCGTTCCACCTCTTCGACCTGCTTCTCTATTTCTCCGTTTACGGCAGCGAGCTACACGTCCTGGATCCCAGGTGGCTGACACTTCAGAACTCACGTCACGCTTTTCGAGCAGCACGCACTGTGGGCAGAATCGCGTACACATCCACAGTCGACGGTTCATCCGAGAAGTCAGGGTGGCCACTATTCAAAACCATCCAAACCATCGCCCGCGCTCATGCGCCGTTCTTCTTCGCGCCATGACTCAAACATCGGTGGATCGATCTCCAGGCGCGCGGTCAGGGGAATAACGAGGTTTCCGCTGATCACTTGAAGAAGAAACTCCCCCATCCCCATATCGTAATCATGCACAATCTGGTTGCGCGTCCGAACGGTCACACTCCACCGCTCAGGGTCAGCGACCGTGCATCGCCAGAAGAAGTCGTCTGCACCCTCATTTGTACCCCAACGTAGGAGCCCGTCGGAAGGTGGGTAAGTGACGTCAGTCAAGAGATGGGTGGCGTAAGGGTACCCCGGGAAAGGCGGAGTGAGAATATATAGCGAATCTCCAATCGTCCCCATTCCGAAAACGGCTACGAATTCTCTGTAGTCGGCAGGGAGTTGCCATCCGAATTCAGCGCTCACGCGACTCCAATCTACGGAGTCTCCGCCACCGTTCGGCGCCGCCATCAAATGTGCAATCGCCTCGATTTTCGCGTGCACCATTCCTCCTCTACCACCTTACGCAATTCCGGGCTCAATCTATGATAGCCCCCGCAAGGCGCATCTCTCATGCCAACAGGCTGCCAAGCAGCGATGCCTGACCACCAGCGCTCCTGCGGAAGTAGCAGTCGCCAGAAAGCATCGCTTGCGGACACTCATAGAGAATGCTTACCTGGTTGGCACATCATCCCCGGTTCTGGGATCCCGCACAGTGCCTAGATTCTTCCATCCTCCAGGAGTATTCATCAGATTCGGAACGTACCTATTCACCGTTCGAGAGTTGCCAGCGTTGTCCCAAATTTTCGCAGACATCGCGAACCCTTCGGGAACAACGCGATTCCCATCGTAAACGGGGCGAACAGAATACAGCACCGTCTCGCCCCCACGGATCATGGTGGCAACTCGTTCTTCGAACTGCAGCATGTTATCCATCGCGCCCAGGCCGCCTCGTTCAGGATAGGCATTGGCGTCTCGTCCGCAGGTGGCCAAATTCTTCAGGTTGGTACCTGATCCGCTCAATTGACTACCCAGGAGGTGGCAGTTATTGACGACCGTACGTGGGATAGCCCTGAGAAATCTGGCATATCTCTGTGCCCAGGCGTATCCAGGAGGGCGAATTTCGGAATTGGTGGAACTTCCCTCATGAGTATCCAGGTACTGACTAGTTAGGCAGGCGAGCACCCCCTGCGCACGATTCCCGTTCGAAGAATCGGTTCCCTGATAGATAGTCCATCCCGCACCGGCGATGGTGCAGTTCTGATTCAGCGAATTCTTAGGGAGGTCACAGCCCGCGATCATACATACTGCTGCGGTCGTGATCCCGGCGCTGATGGCGAAAGCGGCGTTCTTCACGCCGGTTCCGATGGCTCCGACGCCGATCACCGCGCCCGGGGCGGCGCCGACTACAGCGACGGAGTCAACCGCGAGGGCTGCCGTTCCGATGCCCGCGGTGAGTTTGACAGCATTGGCGAGGATGGCCGCCGCCCGGGCGGCGGCCCTGGCTGCTGCCTTCCGCGCTTCCGCAGCGGCATCATATCCGCCACCGTGGCCGCTCCCGTAGTCGTTCCCTCCGCCGGTCCGGCGGGCGCTCGGATAGCTGTATCGACCTTCGTGATGAGTAGAGGTATAAGCCGGGGAGGTCTGCCGCGACCAGCGGTGATCGCCGTACCCGATGTTGTCCACCGGGGCGAACGCGGTGGTGCAGTCCGTCCCGTAAAAGGCTTCGCAGGAATCGTCGCCCAGGGCGGTCGGTGACGAGACGCCCCAGAACACGTCCCATGCGAGCCCATATGGCGATCTTGTCGCCATATCTTTGGCTATACCGATCCAGTCCCAGTCATGGCCCGTCGGATCTGTTCCGGTTAGGGGGCTTCCCACGCCGTAGGCGTAGGGGTTCGCGTTGGCAGATGCTCCGACGGCAGAATTTTCCTGCGTATCAGCGGACTGGAAGCGACCGCTTGCAGGGGTGTACCAGCGGGCGTGCATGTTGACTTGGCCGGTTGTGGGGTCGGTGTATTCGCCCTGGTAGCCGAGGGTGCCCGCCAGCGTCGATGGGCTGGCAGCGGTGCCCCAGGGGTCATAGGCGGTGGAGCCGGTCAGAGCGGTGCTGGTGGCGGTGAACTGGCCCACTACGTCGGTGTGAGCGTCACTCCAGGTGAGGGTCGCGCCGGTGCCGGTTCTGTTCTGGCCGGTGACGCTTCCGTCGGGGCCGCGGCTGTAGGTGCTAGTGCCGTCGGAGGCGACGATGTTGTCCTGGCCGGAGTAGGTGAGCGTGGTGTTTCCGGAGGTGATGACGCGGCCTAGGGCGTCGTAGGTGTAACCGGTGGCGCCGGCCGTGGCCTGTTGTCCGTACGCGTCGAACGTGGTTGCCGTGGTGGAACTGGTGCTGATGACGGTCTTACCTGACAGCGTGCCGCGGGCGCTGTAGCTGTAGCTATTTGCACCGTCGGAGATGAGTTCGTCCCGGGCGTCGTAGGTGTAACTGGTGGTGCCGGCGGTGAGGCGGTTGCCGTCGTCGTCATAGCTGTACCTGGTCTCCGCGGCGGTACCCGTGCTGGTGGGAGTGTTGATCCAGCTGGTGAGGCGGCCCGCTTGGTCGTAGCCGTAGGTGCTGTGACTGGCGCCGTTGAATCCGGTGGTGGTCTTGTCGATCAGCTGATCGCCGTTGTCGTAGCCGTAGGCGATGGACGCGATGGTCGTGCCGGTGGGGCCGACAAGGCTGTCGGATGTCGGGCGGTGCAGAGCGTCGTAGCCGAAGGCGCGCGAATTCGCGCCGGTGCCCATGGCGATGCTGGTGGGCTGAGAGAGGCTGTTGTACCCGTAGGTGAGGGTGGTTCCGGTGGCCGCGTCGGTGTCGGTCGCCAGCCGCCCGTTGGAGTCGTACTGGTAGCTGCTGGTGCCTGATGCGTCCACGCGGGTCAGGAGGTCGCCGTCGGGGTTGTAGGTGAAGGAGCTGGAGCCGGCTTGTCCGCTGGCACCGAGCAGTTGACCCAAGGCGTTGCTGTTGTAGGTCTCCTGGGTGGAGCCCACCGAGGCGGAGACCAGGTTCTGGTTCAGCGAGTACTGGAAGGTGCGGGTCGCAGTCGGCGCATCTGCGCTGGCGCCGGCCTGCTGGGTGAGGTCGCCCAGCGCGTCGTAGGCGTTGGTGAGGGTGATTCCGCCGGGCAGTGTGGTGCTGACGTTGTGTCCGAGCGCGTCGTAGACCTGGATGGTGGTGCGGTCGCTGGTGCTCGTGTACGCGGTCGTGGCGGGGACCTGCTTGGTCTCGGGCAGTCCCCAGGGCGTGTACGTGTAGTAGGTGGTGCTGCCCTTGCCGTTGGTGTAGGCGGTCTTGTTGCCGGCTGCGTCATACCCGTAGCGGGTGGTGATCGTGTGGTCGGCGGTGACCAGTTCGTCTTGGCTGAGCAGTTCTCCGAGGGCGTCGTAGTTATACGTCACGGTGCTCTGCAGGGCGTTCTTCGTGGATTTGAGGTTGCCGTCGGCGTCGTAGGTGGCGCTGGTGGAGCGCAGTACGGTGCCGTTGTTGTCCTTGTCGTCTGTTGCGGTTTTGCGTCCGGCGGCGTCGTAGGTCGCGGTCTGGATGCTGCCGTCGGGCAGAACGGTTTTGGTGATGTCGCCGTGCAGGTCGTAGGTGTAGCGGGTGGTGTCGTTCGTGGTGTCGGCGGCGGACGTCTTCTGGCCGAAGTGGTCGTAGGTGAACGAGGCGGTCACACCGCTGATCGAGGCGGTGGAGGCGATGTCTCCGGCTGGGTTGTAGCTGGTGGTGTTCTGCACCTTGGTGGTCGTGCTCGGGTTCAGGTAGACGTACTGCCAGGTGCTTTTTGCGCGGCCCAGATCGTCGTACGACTGGTGGGTGAGGGAACCGTACGGAGTGTCCTGGGTCAGCTGGTTGCCGGCCAGGTCGAAGCTGTAGGTGTAGGTGCCGCGCGTCATGGTGCCTGCGGCGTTGATCGCCGGATTGGTCTGTGAGACGCGGTCCGCCAGCTGGTCGTAGACGTAGTCGGTGGCATTTCCGGCGGCGTCGACCTGCTGGATGAGGTTTCCGTCGGCGTCCCACGTCCAGGCGGTGGTGGCGTGGACCGCGCTGGTGGAGCCCGCGGGTGTGTACGAGGGGAGTGTGGCGGCGCTCTTGCGGCCGTTGGCGTCGTAGGCGGTGACGGTGATGTTGCCGCGGGCGTCCTGTGTTTCGGTGCGCTCACCGAAGGTGTTGTAGCCGACGAGGGTGATCGGGGTCACGGTGGTGGTGCTGCCGTCGGTGGGCGAGGTGGTAGTGACGGAGGGCGCGACGGTCTCGGCGAGTTGGCCAACCTCGTCATGGATATAGCGGGTGGTGTTCTGCAGCGGATCGGTCATCTGGTCGGCCTGGCCGCGTGCGTCGTAGTGCCATGTCGTGGTGAGGGTCGTGGTGGGGTTGACGTACTGGGCCGCGGAGAGCTTGTTGCCGACGAGATCGTAGGTGTAGGTCCACTGCTGTGCTGGATTGCCCGCACCATCGGTCGTGTTCGAGGTCAGGGCATGTGAGTCCGCGTCATATGAGTAGTAAGTGACCTGGTTGGCGCCGAGGGGGTCGACGTTGGCCGCCGTGGTGCGATTGGCAGCGTCGACGATGTGCTGAGTGGTGAGAGCGCCGTTCCTGGTGACCTGTGAGATTCGGTTCCCGGCCGCGTCGTAGGTGTCCTGCTCGTTTATGTAAGTGGTGCCCGAGGAGCCGGTGTCGGTGATCTGCTGGGTGAGCCCGTTGTCGTAGTAGGCGTAGGTGCGGGTCACCCCGATGGCATTGGTGACGGTGTCCAGTCGCCCATTGGGCTGGTAGGTACGCTTCTCCACCAACTGGGGGGCCGCAGTCGAAGCGGTGGCGGACGAACCGGTGTAGTTGTCGAGCGTGGTGGTCAGCAGGCGCCCGTTGGCGTCGTAGGTGTAGCTGTAGTGCTGTCCGCGGGGCATTGTCTTGGTTGACAGGTTTCCGTACGCGTCGTAGGTGTTCTGGGTCTGCTTGTCCATCGGGTCGGTGGTGCGTTCCAACTGCCCGCGATCGTTGTAGTCGTTCTTCATGACGCGGGAGGTGTCGCCGCCGGTGGTGTCCGACACGGTGGTGGACAGCGTGTTGCCGTCGACGTCGTACAGGTACGACGTCAACTTGGTGTGCACGGTCGTGGCGTTGATGTGGTCGGTCACACCGGGGTCGGTTGTGGTGAGGACCCGGCCCAGGGGGTCGTAGGTGTAGTGGATGACCGGTACGTAGGGGGTGCCGCCGATGGTCTTGGTCCTGGGCCGGCCGACCTCGTCGTAGGTGAAGGTGATGTCCTGCCCGAGCGGAGAGACAACGACCGCCAGGTCTCCGTTGTCGTAGTACTGGTAGGACGTGGCCGCACCGCCGGGTGTGGTGGTGGACTGCAGCAGTCCGGCGGGGGCGGTGGTGCCAGGAACGTAGCCGCTTGTGCTGGCGGTGGTGTAGGTGCTCGTCGTCGTCAGGCCGGCCGAGTGACCGGTGACCGCCGGGGTGGTCTCGGTGAGCTTGTTGCCGTTGGTGTCGTAGGTGTACGACGTCCGGTACGTGGTGGTCGTGGAGTTGGCCGAGCGGCCATCGGACGAGGTCAGCATCTCGTCGTTGCGCGGGTCAGTGACCGAAGAGCCGTTGAGGGAGTAGGTGTAGTAGGACGTCGAGCACTTGGCTTCGGATCTGTCCTGGCAGGTGGTCCGTGACACCACGTTGCCGCGGACGTCGTGACCGGTGGTGGTCACGTTCCCGTTCGGGTCGGTGACGGTGTACAGGAACCCACCGGTGTCGTAGCCGTAGGAGGTGCTGGCGCCGGTGCCGTCGGTGCTGGAGAGCGTCCGCCCGCCGGCGGACAGGTCGTACGTGGTGGACAGGTTTCGCTGGGCGGGGTCGGTCACGTTGACGGTCTCGGTCGCCACGGTGCCCGAGGAAGCCTTGTACGCGGACCACTGGGTGGTGACCTGGGCGGCGGACAGCTGCCTGGGGTACAGCGCGACTTCCGCGATCGACCCGGTGAAGTAGGCGTTGACGTTGGCGGGCAGCCCAGTCCAGCCCGTGCCGGTGGTGCCGGCGCCGAGGTACACGTCGCTGGCCCCGCCTAGGGACAGGGCCTTGGCGGCGGTGGCGGACGCGGCCTGGACTCCGTCGAGGTACAGGGCCTGCGAGGTGGCGCCGGCGGCGAGCACCGCGTGGTGCCACTTGCCGTCGGTGACGGCGGCGGTGCTGCCCAACTGGGTGCTGCCGGAGTTACTCCAGAAGCCTCCGTGGAGCTTCCCATCGGTGCCGACCCACAGTTGCGGGGTCCGTATCGCTGCCGTGGTCCCGTTGTCCAAAGTGTCGGACTGGGCGGCCAGCAGGATCCCGCCGCCCTTGCTGGTCTTGAACCACAGTTCCGCGGTCGCTGCGGTGGCCGAGCCGAGGTCCTGCGGTAGCAGCACGTGGGAATCGGTGCCGTTGAAGGTGGCTGCCGTCGGTGCGGTGGAGTCCATCGATGCGAACGGTCCCGGGTCACCCAGGGTGGCGTTGTTGTAGGTTCCATCGCCACCGTTGACCTCATTGGCTGCGTCCGTGGCGCCGCTCTCGTCTCCCAGTTGCCAGTACGCGACGGGGTCCGCGCCCAGGACGGCGGAGTGGAACACAGCGCTAGAGCCGGCCACGGTGGGGCTGCCCAGGGTGTAGAGGCCACCGTCCTGGTCGGTGACCGATATCAGGCGTTCCGCGGCGGTGTCGTAGGAGACTGATTCCTTGGTGTCGCCGGAGGGCAGCGTGCTCGCGGTCAGCAGGGCCGCCGGCGCAGTGCCGGTGGTACGTAGCCCCGCGACCTGGGTCGCGGTGAGTTGACGGTCGTAGAGGCTGACGTCGGCGATGGAACCGTTGAAGTACCGGGTTCCTGCTGCCGGCAGTCCGGGCCAGAGCCCGGTGGAGTACCCCGCACCCAGGTATGCGTAGGACTGGGCGAGGTTCAAGATGGCGCCGGAGACCGAGCCTTGTGCCGTTCCGTCCAGGTACAGGGTCTGTGTCGTGCCGGCTGCCGATAGCACCGCGTGGTGCCAGGTGTTGTTGTCGACCTTCGCCGTGGAGGTGATCCCCTGGATTGCTCCGTAGTAGAAGCCTCCATGGAGTTTGCCGTCGGTGCCCACGTACAGGGACGAGGTGGCCTGGCTGGGAGCCGGGGAGGTGCCCAGCGCGGTGTTCTGTTCGGTGAACAGCAGACCACCGTCGACTGACGTCTTGAACCACAGAGAGATCGACAGATAAGTCTGGCCGGTAACCAGGGACTGCGGCAGCCGGACGTAGGAGGAGCTGCCGTTGAAGGTGGCAGCGGTGGCCGTGGATCCGGTCAGCGGGCTGCTGGCGCTGCCGAGAGTGACTGCGTTGTAGGTGCTGGCGTCGGTCTGCTCGTTGGCCAGGACCGATGAGGCAGCCGTGGTGCTTCCGGCGGCTTCGTTCAGCCGCCAGTACGAGTGGGGGTCGGCGTCCAACGCGGCTGCCGGGTAGTTCGATCCGGCGACGTAGCTGTAGCCGGAGCATGAGGACGACGCAGTGCTGGAGGCGGACAGCGCGGGCGGGCACACCGAGGTGAGCTGGTCACCGGTGTACCGGTAGGTCCACAACGCGGCGCTGGTGGGGTCCTGATAGGTGGCGGCATCCGTGGCCACGGTGGCCACATGCGCATGCGCGGCCCCCGATGGGGTGGCCCACGTGTAGTGCAGCGCACGCCGCGACGACGCGTTCTGGATCTGGGTCAGCTGGTGCGCGGCGTTGTAGTTGAGGGTCTCCGCCAGACCCGCATGGGTGGTGATCTTGGACAGGAGCCAGATGTTGGTGCCGCCGGCGGCACCGAAGGTGTAGGTCGTGCCGGATGTGTCGGTGAGGGTGTAGCCGCCGCCGGTCAGGGCGACCATGGTGGCGTAGGTTCCCATCGGCGGGGTGTAACCGGAGGCGGAATAGCCATAACGCTGCTCCTTGCCGCCCTTGTCGGTGATGACGACGTTCTTGGTGCCGTCGTCATCCATGACGGCCTTCATGTCGGTCAGCGATGACCAGCCCGCACCGAACGCACCCGAAGTGCGTACGTCCAGCGAGTTGTAGGCCCGGTCCACCTGAAGCGCCGGACCCACGGTCGCCACGGTGGCGTCGGTGGTGCTGGTGGTGAAGTTGCCGGCCAGTTCGTCGAAGCCGTGCCCGGAGTTCTGCGCCAGCCGCGAGGCGATCAGCGGTTGGGACACGGTGGTGGAGAATGCCTGGGTGCTGCTGGTCTTCGTCGACCAGCCGTCGAATGCCGACACCGTCCAGTAGTACGAGGCCGACCAGTTCAGCTTCCCCGCCACCACCGCCCAGTTCGGGGACGCCTGGTAGCCCGAGGACACAACCTGCGTCCCGGAGGAGTTGTAGACCGCGAAGTTGTAGGACAGCGCCGCGTTCGGCCAGGCATCGGTATCAACCCCCTGAACCTGCAGCTCCGGGGTGAGCGTCGGGGACGCGTAGCCCGAGGCCGGATACGTGTGCTTGATGTCCGGGGCGACATTGGGCGCGTAGGTGATGTTGATGTACGGGGCATGGCTCGAGACCTGGGAGGAGTCGAACTGCTTCCACCCTTGGGAGTCAGTCCCCGAAGAGAACAGGGCAAGCCCGTAGTTGGGGGTCTTGCCCAGCGCAATGTTCTGGAAGTAGCTGGTCGACAAGGTTGTGTACTGCCACTGGCCGGTCGATGAGCTCAGGGAGGTGTTGGAACACACGCTGGAGGGCGGGGTGCCGGTCCACGTCCCGATCGCTGCCGCGGTGGATGGCAGGCTTGACCACGACTTGCTACCCGTGACGCTCCACGAAGAGGAGATGGGATAGACGTGGTACGAGGTGCTCGTGCCGCAGGTGGACGCCCAGATGTTGAACACGCCGAACTGAGCGCCAGTGATGTGGTAGCCGTTGCTGGTCGGCAGGCTCGGGATCTTGATCAGCGACTCGGCTATGTGCGCCCCGGCGTCGTACGTGCCGATCTTCATCACTGACGAGGAGGAGAAGTCCTCCGAGTAGGGGTACTCCGCATAGGTGGTGTCGGTCTGGCCTGCGGTCGACAGCGCCACTGTGGGATCCACCGTCACCGGAAACTTGATGTCCGATCCCTGCAGCCAGGCCGGGTCGAGTGACATCCGTACCGCCGGCGTCCCGTTGACCGTGGTGACGGAGTAGTCCATCGCCCAGTTCTCGTGACGCTCCCCCGAGACCGGGTCCACTGAAGCGTCGTAGGCGTACGCCTTCGGCAGGGTCGCGACGACCGTGCTGGACCCATCCACCAGCTCGATCGTGCCGTCCGTGGCAGTCACCAGGGACAGGCCGGTCAGCGACATGGGGAACAGCCACGTGGTCGGGGCTGCGGCCGAGGACAAGATCAGTGACTCCTTCACCCCGTCACCGGTCGCCTCCAGGACCACATTCGTGTCCGGCAGGATTCCGTCGTACTCCGCAGTCGATCCCGACATCGTCGGCGCGACGTCGCTCGCCCCCGACAGCGACCACGAAACGGACTGCGACGAGGACATGGCCATGGTCGCCAGGGGCCCGGCCGGCGTTCCGCCCGTCGCCACCGCATCGGCCTGCACCGCATTGCCGAACTGCCATGGCAGCGCCGAAGCACCGGCGGGCGCCGTGTAAACGGCAGAGCGCGCCGCGACCGTAGTTGCCCCGCTCTGGGATACGGCGCTGGTCGCTCGGGCATGTCCGGAAGCACTCGTGGACGCCGACGGAGCCCCAGCGAACGAGACCTGCAGGGAGTTCGCCTTCTCCTGCAACCGCCCATTGCCCGTTTTGACCAGGCTGGTATCGATAGGCTGCCAATTGCCGGACGCGTCTTGGTAGTTTTTCACGTTCTCCGACAGCTGGCGGGTAAAGGTTCCGTCAGTGTTTTGGAAAAAATCAAACTTCGCGCCCGATCTTGATGCCAAGCGCCGGGAAGTCTTGGTATTGAACCCGTGCCGCGAAACCCCGGATTTACCGACGGCATCTGAGCCGCTGGCGGCAGCAGTAGCGGGTGGCAGCTCACCCTTTCCTACGCCGGGCGCCGATCCGCTGGGATGGCCCGCACCGCTGTGCGCACGATGCGCATGGGCGGCGGTCCCCGTTGACGAACCGGGACCGGACCCGTCCGGCGCCCCGAGCAGCTTGAACAGGTCAGACAGGACAGCACCCAAGGACGGCGTCGGACGCGGCGAAGCGAACGCCGCAGTGCCCTGAGCCCAAAAAGCGACCGTCATCGCTACGACAGCAACCCAACAACGCCAGCGTGAAACCTGCCGCACGACCCGCCCACCCCACTTCGCGAAAAACTCAAAGAAACCCGTGGGGTAAACGCAACCGAAGAAGGCGCAGTCGACGCACGGCGAGCGGAAAGTATCCCCTCAGAGATTCGCTGCGCAAGATCCATAGCCTTGCCGAGATGCAAAGGCGATTCAATCGTGATCTTCAATAGTAGGAGCGTGGCGCGCGCAACGGCCGGTTACCATCTCACCTCACGCGAAATTCACGGAGGCCCACGATGCGACGACCCACCCGACGGCAGACCGGGATCACTGCCACAGGCGGCGCTCTGGTCATCGGCATCACGGCCGTCGTGCTCAGCACGGGTGGCGGTACCCAAAGCAACCAGGCCCCCACCGCGGTATCCACCATCGACAGCCAACTCCGTGCCTGCATGCTCACCGACGCCACAGCGGACGACAAGACGATCGCCTCCGTGTGGGCGGGCCTGACCCAGGCCGCCACGCAGCGTACGGATCTCATCGTCCAGCGCCACACCCTGCCGCCCGCCGTCGCACCCGCCACCTACCTCAACACCCTGGCCCAGATGCGCTGCACGACCATCGTCACGGTCGGCGAGACCCTACGCGCGCCAGTCGCCGCGGACACCACCGGACACCACTACGTCGTGATCAGCAAGCAACCGGTCGCCGCCGCGCACACAACAAGCCTGACTCCCGGCCAGGCAACGGCAAACGCCGTCGCGTCCGCGGTCACCGCCGCCACCTGAAAGCTTCGCCAGCATCTCTGCCCCGCGACGGTGCCCCTCCCTGGTGAGCGCCACCTGCGCGTGACATAGCCTGTGGCGCGTCAACAGTGCATGACCGCCTGTGGGGGCCCTCGTGAGTACCGTTCAGCCCGTTCGTGTGTCCTTCAAAGTGCTGCGCGGCAACCGACGCCTGCTGGTCTTCCCGCTCCTCAGCGGTGCCGCGCTGATCGCTGTTGGAGGGGCGGCGCTGGAGTTCCTGCTGGATGGCGACGAGTCGTCGCCGTCCGTCCTCGAATTCATCTCCTTTGGTGCCGGTTACCTTCTGGTGGGGTTCGCTCTCACCCTCTGCAGCGCCGCGATGATCTGCGCGGTCGATGGCGTGCTGCGAGGAGAGCCCGCGCGCATCGGAGCGAGCTACCGGCGGGCTGCACGGCACTGGAGACGGCTGCTGGTGTGGAGTCTGCTCAGTACGACGGTCCTGCTGCTCATCCGGCAGTTGGAGCGAGTCCCGGTCGTCGGCTGGATCTTGGGCGAACTGTTCAAGGTGGGCTGGGCCGCCACCACTTACCTGACGCTGCCCGCCATGATGGTCGACGGCCTCGGGTTGGCCGAGGCCACCCGCCGCTCTGCGCAGATGCTGAGCGAGACCTTCTCCCGGCGGGTGTACGGCTCGCTGTGGATCGCGCTGCCGATTGTCCTATCGGTGATCATCGGATTCGTCGCCTTCATGCTCGGTGTCGAATCGAACGACGTAGGGCCCGCCATCGCGGGCGGAACGGCCGGCGCCCTGCTCCTGTTCTGCGCGCTCTTGGTGGGGGCCACGGTCTCTGCGATCTTCCGCACCGTCCTGTACCGGGACGCTTCGGCCGCGCTCTGATGCAGCGCCGCCACCGGCAGCCCCGTCCTTCGCAACCTCGCACACGTCTCGTCCGCCCGGACGTCGCTCGGCGCGTTCACCGCACGCGGCGATGACGCCCCGCGGCTATCTCCGCCAAAGTCTCCATCCGGTGCGCTTTCGGCTCCGGAACGGCGCACCCCCACGAACAGCAAGGCGAATCTGATCGAACGTAGCAATCAGATCGCGGTTGCGACCAGGCAGAACCACTCCGAGGCACCCCAATCTGATACGTCCTCACCGAGCGGACGCCGATGAAGACCAGTGCGCCGGCACACCCCTCAGGAACCGTGCAAGCCCGGCAAACCTGCCGTTACCAACCCGGGCCCGTTGCCAACGACCACGGCCCGCAGCCTCGCTCCGGACCACGCCTCAACGTCGCAGCCGAGGGTGTACGCGCATACCGGCTCCGTTCCGATGGTTCCCATGTCCTACTCACCGGCCGCCAGACCATCCGTGATCTCGTCGGTGGACCAACACAACCCCTTCCGTTACCCGTGGGCGTGCAGGCCATCAGCAGGTATATCCGCTCCGCCCAGATCGTCGTACCGCTCCCAACCGCCGGCACTGTGAGACACCTCCGACGCCTGGGCTTTTGGAGTCCAAATCCGCCGCACGGAGGACCGAATCTTCGGCGCAGATGGCAGGGTCCGCACATTGGCCAGCGCCGTCCCACTGGCCCCAGCGGTGGTGGACTCACCGCGACATCACACCCGCCGTCGCCTGGTAACCCCGAGCAGTTGTGGGGACTCCACAACATCCAAGGCCGCACCAGCCCCCCGACAGCTCCGAACCAGCCCGCTTTGCAAGGTGGTCCCCTGACGGTCCCCGGACACAGAGCAAGTCCATCCCGCGCTCGACACCAACCAAGGGACTACTCCTGCCATCCGCGCCGCCGCCGTACGAGAACACCAGGCCAACGAGTGTCCTGAGCAACGGTCCGGCGCCCGCCGCGGACAAGCAGCCACCTACCAACTCGGGTACTTTCCGAACGATCCCGGCAGCCCGTGGCAGAACATAGCCCTCATTGACCGAGTCAAGGTGCGCTAACCATCCCTGACCTGCGAAGACAGGCCGAACGATCGGCCCCGGGGACCGCCTGGGGACCACGAAAGCCAAAGGCAAAGGCCGCCCCCGCTATGCGGAGACGGCCTCTGACCTGCGTAAACACCGTCGGGACGACAGGATTTGAACCTGCGACCCCTTGACCCCCAGTCAAATTTTGCCGACTCATTCTCTCGGCAAACAGGGCAAACGGCATCTACACTTCGTGCTATAACGCGTCAGTTGTTCGGAATCGCGCGTGCCGTGTGGTCCCCAACTAGTCCCCAGGGAAATGGTCCTAGTGTCACGCCGCGAGCTCCCTTCCAGTGTGCGCTGCTTGTCAGGAATTCACAAGACGTCGACAATGCGGACGAAGGGACCTGGGGCTTCCTACGCGATTGGTCGGCGCAGTCCCGTAGAGCGTCGGGCACCCTCCGGTAAGTGCATGCGCGCCGGGGACACCACGGGTCCCAGCTCCTCACGCGGCTTGGTCGGGACAACAACCCCCCGCCCGCTGCTTGGGTGAGCGCGCAGTCCCGTGACACTCGCCAGCCGAACGTACGACGGTGGTAGGCAGGCCGAAGCTTGGGCGCCGCCTTCGAAGCAGACGCACCGTTCGGGCTTGCCTCCACCAGCTCCGCGGCGTGCCGGGAGACAGGTGCCCCGGCCCTGGAGCATGCCCTGGCGGATAACGCGACGCTCTGTGGCATCTCTTGCGGCCAGGGTGTATCGGCATCTGTTCGTTGCGATTAGATCCGGGACCTGCTTCGTCTGCCGGCTGAAGGTAGTCGACACCTTGCTGTGGTGCTTGGCACCGTAGAAGAATCCACTTCACGCAGGTGGGGGTACGGAGTGCAGCGGGAGCTCACCGAGGCGTGACCCGTACCGCTTGCCTGCCGATGAAACGCTTGGCGGCCGGCAGGCCACGCCGCGCACAATTGTGGACGTGGCAGCAATTCAGCACACGTCGCGATAGCACCTGGTGTCTCAGGTGCTTCTCAAGCAGTTCACCATGCCGGGGCTTTCGACGTCGATGCCTCGAAAGCTTCCGGATCCACCTCAGCCGAGGGCAACCACGCTTGCCTCCGTTAGCAGTTCCTCTACCTTTTCCGCCTCGGGGGATTTGAGGGCGGTGAAGATGCCGAGGGCGTCGTGCCAGCAGGCGCGGGCGCGGATGGTCTGGCCGAAGCCGGCGAGTGCCCGGCCCAGGACCGTCAGGGCGTTCGCGGTGCGCCATTCGCCGCCCACCTCGCGCAGGATGACGAGCGCCTGCTCCGCGTGGGACGCGGACTGGCGCCACTGGCCGCCCGCCAGGTGGACCTTGGCGAGCCGGAAGAGCGTCATGCCCTCCCAGAAGCGCTGCCGCGCCTCACGGAAGATGCCCAGCGCCTCGGTGAGGTACACGGTCGCCTCGTCGAGCCGGTCGGTCGCGGTGAGCGCGATGCCCATGGCGTACAGGCCGTTGCCGAGCCGGAAGCCAACGCCCAGCCCGCGGTAGATCGCCACCACCTGCTCTGCGGTGGAGACAGCCGCCTCCGTGTCACCCAACTCCAGTTGCGTGCGTGAGAGATTGCTGAGCGCGGCGGCCTCGCCGTGCCGGTTGCCGTCCTCGCGGAACGCCTCCAGCGCGTTGCTGTGATACTCCATGCATTCATGGAAGCGGCGGCCTTGCAGGGCGATGCCGCCGCGCAGGTTGAGGGCGTAGCTGTGGGTCAGCGGGTCCTCGGCGGCCAAACCGAGGCTGAGGGCACGCTGGGCTTCGTTGTCCGCTTCCTCGATCTGTCCAAACAGGCGATGAAGTTGGCCGAGCAAGACGCGGGCCCGGCCCTCGACCAGGTGCTCGGCACAGTCGCCCGCCGTGGTGACGAGGGCTCGTGCGCCCTGCTCGTACTGCTGGGCGTAGACGCCCGACTCCATCAGGTCCCCTGCTGCCCACAGCAGGTCGACGGCCCGGCGCATCGGGCCCTCGCAGCCGCCGCCGGCGGCCTGCTGAACGGCGGCGAGCAGGCCCTGG
Organism: Streptomyces sp. H39-C1; assembly: GCF_027158125.1. NCBI lineage: Bacteria > Bacillati > Actinomycetota > Actinomycetes > Kitasatosporales > Streptomycetaceae > Streptomyces > Streptomyces sp. H39-C1. The sequence continues at coordinate 11,202 of NZ_JAPVLS010000106.1, read as the reverse complement.
GCCTCGGAGAAGAGCCATTCCAGGGCCTCTTCGCGGGTGCCGAAGGCCAGTCCGGCGCGTTCGGTGGGGGCGAGGTGGTCCAGGACGCGGTCGCCGGGGTTCTCCAGCTCGTAGGCGCACGCGGCGGAGGAGAGGTAGAAGTCGAGGAGCCGGGACAGGGCCAGGCAGCGGGCGTCGTCGGTCTCGTCGCGGTCGGCGCACTCGCGGGCGTACAGGCGCAGCAGGTCGTGGAAGCGGTAGCGGGCCGGGGCGGCGGACTCGATGAGGCTGATGTCGACGAGGGCTTCGAGCAGTTCCTCGGTGGAGTACGGGTCCATGTCCAGGACGGCGGCGGCCGCGTCCAGGGAGATGTCCGGGCCGTCGGCGAGCGACAGGAGGCGGAACGCGCGGGCCTGGAGGGGTTCGAGCTGGCCGTAGCCGAGTTCGAAGGTGGCCTTGACGGCCAGGTCCCCGGCGCGCAGTTCGTCCAGGCGGCGGCGCTGGTCGGCGAGCTTGCGGGCCAGGACGGCGACGGTCCAGGTGCGGCGCGCGGCCAGCCGGGAGGCGGCGATGCGGATGGCGAGGGGCAGGAAGCCGCAGGCGGCGACGACGTCGAGGGCGGACTGGCGCTCGCTGGTGACGCGTTCCTCGCCGACGATCTTGGTGAAGAGGTGGAGCGCCTCCTCGGGGCTCATCACGTCCAGGTCGACGAGGTGGGCGCCCGCGAGGTCGACCATCCGGACCCGGCTGGTGATCAGCGCGGCGCAGCCGGGCGTGCCGGGCAGCAGCGGCCGGACCTGGGCGGCGTCATGGGCGTTGTCGAGCAGCGCCAGCACCCGGCGGCCGTCCAGGGTGGAGCGGTAGAGCGCGGCGCGGTCCGCGAGCGAGTCGGGGATCGCGCTGTCGGACAGGCCCAGCGCCCGCAGGAACGAGCCGAGGACGGCTTCGGGTTCCGCGGGCCTGGCGTCGGTGCCCTGCAGATCGACGTAGAGCTGCCCGTCGGGGAAGGCCTCGCGGGCGGCGTGGGCGACATGGACGGCGAGGGTGGTCTTGCCGACGCCGCCGATGCCGGCCAGCGCGGAGACGGCCATGACGCCCTTGTCGGCCTCGGTGAGCTGGGCGCCGAGTTCCCGGACGAAGGCGGCGCGGCCGGTGAAGTCGGCGACGGTCGCGGGAAGCTGGGCCGGCCGGACCACCTCGGCGGTGTGCGCGCCGGGCCCGGCGGGGGCGGCCAGGCCCGGATCGGCCTCCAGGATCCGCTGGTGGAGTTCGCTGAGCTCGGCGCAGGGGTCGACGCCCAGCTCGTCGGCGAGCAGCCGGCGGGTGTCGGCGTACACACCGAGCGCCTCGGCCTGCCGGCCGCTGCGGTAGAGCGCGAGCATCAGCAGGCAGCGCAGCCGTTCGCGCAGCGGCTGCTCGGCGGAGAGCGCGGTCAGTTCGGAGACGGCCTCGGCGTGCGCGGCCAGCTCCAGGTCCAACTCCAGGCGGGTCTCGGTGACGGTGAGCCGCCACTCCTCCAGCCGGTTGCGCTGGGCCTCCGCGTACGGGCCGGGCAGTCCGGCCAGCGGTTCGCCGTTCCACATGCCCAGCGCCGTCGCGAGCAACTCGCGGGCCCGGACCGGGTCGCCCGCGCCCCGGGCCTTCTCGGCCTCGGCGGCGAGCCGCTCCGCCGCGGCGAAGTCCAGCCCGTCGGGCGCCACATGCAGGGCGTAGCCGCCGGATTCGGTGACGAGCGCGTCGGCGCCGAGCGCCTTGCGCAGCCGGAACGCGTACGAGCGCAGCGCGGCCAGCGCGGTGGTGGGTGCCGTCTCGCCCCACAGGGCGTCGAGGAGTTCGGATGCGGTCGCGGTCCGGCCGCCGCGCAGCAGCAACGCGGCCAGGAGCGCCCGCTGCTGCGGCGACCCGGTGACGATCGGCTGGTCGTCGCGCCATGCCCGTACCGGACCGAGAACTGCGAACCGCAGTCCCCGGTCGGGCCCTGTCGCGCTGTCCATGCTGCCCCCTGAGGCGTGCCGGCCGATGCGGTGTCAATCGGCACGACGCGCGTATATCTATCGTTCATCGCGTACCGGAACAGTGTCCGCATGACGGGTGGGGCCGATCGCTCAGCCCCCCGTCCCGTGCCAGTTTGCCGTGTCGGAGGGCCGGGGTCACCCCGTGCTGGGGCCCGACCCGGCGTTACGGGGAAAGTTGTGCTGAATTTGAGGTTCCGTCTGTGTCTGCCCGCGGATTGTGCTGTGTGAATTTCGGTGGTGCCGGTGTGTTTCCTGGTGCGAGGGAGGTGAGAGGTCAGTCATGTGTTCACAATGCGTACCGGTGGCGGTGACAAGAGGTGGGTCCGGATCCGGTTCCGGGACCGGATCCGGTTCGGGAAGCGGTTCAGGACCGGGTTCAGGGTCAGGGTCGGGTTCCGGCCATGGTCCGGGGTCCGGATCTCGCCCCCGGAGCGGAGCCAGGGGCCTGGCGGCCGTCGACCGGCTGCCCGGACCGTGGTTGCGGCGACGGGCGGCGTGGGCACCGCAGTCGGTGCCGGTGCTGCCGTTCCCCGACGGCGCCACGGCGGGCACCGCCGGGTGCAGCTACCGGGAGTTGGACCGCCGGGCGCGGGCGGTGGCCGCGCGGCTGGGGCAGTTGCTGCCGCCCGGCAGCCGGGTGCTGCTCGCCTACCCCGAAGGGGCCGATCTCGCGGGGGCGTTCTTCGGCTGCCTCTACGCGGGGATGACGGCGGTACCGCTCGTGCTGCCCGCGCCGGGCGTGACATCGGCGGTGGCCCGCTGCGTCGAGCGCTGCGCGCCGGCCGCGGTACTGACGGGTGGCGACGGCTGGACCGCGCTGGCGGTGGACCGGTCCCGTACGCAGGTGGTGGAGGCGGACGGCACCCTCGTCGGCGGTGAGCCGGTGTGGAGCCTGGCCGAGAGCTGGCGCCCGGTGGGCGTCCTGCGCACCGCGCCGGGCTACCAGCGCTACCTGGACGACGGGCCGGCGGGCGGCCGGCTGGAGCCGGCGATGGGGCACGGGGACCTGGCGGACGTGGTGGCGGAACTGGCGCAGGCGGTGCGGCTGGGGACGGAGGAGGAGAACGTGGGGTGGATCGCGGCGGTGCACGGGGTGGAGGACGCGGTGTGGCGGATTCTGCTTCCTACGCATGTGGCGTTGTAGCGCGCGGGGGTGGGCCGTGAACAGAAGGCCGTTCACTTAGCTGACGGATCGTCAGATCGGCGCTACCGTGGTCGTCATGGAGACCTTCCCGAAGATCATCTCGGTGGACGACCACACGGTTGAGCCCCCCAACGTCTGGCGGGACCGGCTCCCGTCCAAGTACCACGACATCGGCCCGCGCGTCGTCCGCGCCCCCCTGAAGGAAATGACCTTCATGGGGGGCAAGTTCGCCCCCGTCATGGGGCAGCCGGGCGATGACGGGCCGATCGGCGACTGGTGGATCTACGAGGATCTGCACCGGCCGCTGACCCGCCTCGACACCGCCGTCGGTTACTCCCGCGACGAGATCAAGCTCGAGGTGATCACCTACGAGCAGATGCGTCCGGGGTCCTTCAGCGTGCCCGAGCGGCTGGTCGACATGGACGTCAACCACGTCCAGTCCGCGCTCTGCTTCCCGACCTTCCCGCGGTTCTGCGGCCAGACGTTCACCGAGGCCAAGGACCGGGAGCTCGGGCTGCTCGGGGTGCGGGCGTACAACGACTGGATGGTGGAGGAGTGGTGCGGCCCTGAGGCGCACGGGCGCCTCATACCGCTCACCCTCGTCCCGCTCTGGGACGCGGAGCTGGCGGCGGCCGAGGTGCGCAGGAACGCGGCGCGCGGTGTGCGGGCCGTCTGTTTCTCGGAGATCCCGCCGCACCTGGGGCTGCCCTCCATCCACACCGACGCGTGGGATCCGTTCCTGCGGGCCTGCGACGAGACCGGCACCGTCATCGCGATGCACATCGGCTCGTCCAGCAGGATGCCCTCCACCTCGGCGGACGCGCCGCCCGCGGTGGGTTCGACGATCACCTTCGCCAACTGCTGCTTCTCGATGGTCGACTGGCTGATGTCGGGCAAGTTCGAGCGCTTCCCGAACCTCAGGATCATGTACGCGGAGGGCCAGATCGGCTGGATCCCGTACATCCTGGAGCGCGCGAACGTGGTCTGGGAGGAGAACCGGGCCTGGGGCGGCGTGGCCGACAAGGTGTTCCGGCCGCCGTCCGAGCTGTTCGCCGAGCACGTCTACGGGTGCTTCTTCGACGACGCCTTCGGTCTCAAGAACCTCGACGCCATCGGCGTGCCCAACGTGCTGTACGAGACGGACTACCCGCACTCCGACTCCACGTGGCCCAAGTCGAAGGAGGTCGGCGAGGCGCAGATGGGGCATCTGGCCCCGGACGTCGTCGACCGCATCGTCCGCGGCAACGCGATCGACCTCCTCGGCCTCACCCCGGACGGCCTCTGGGCGGGCTGATCCGTCTCTCGCGGTGCCGTGCTCCCCGGGGGGCGGGGAGCACAGCACCGCGAGAGCGGGGGGTCAGCCGATGAGGTCCCCGCCGTAGGCCCGCTTGTCCTTCAGGCCGAAGTCGGCGGGCCCGAAGCGCACGGTGCCGGTGGCGCGCAGGCCCTCGGCGGTGCCGGGGAGGATCCAGGCGGATCCCATGTTCCTGTCGTCCTCCGGGCCGCAGACGGTGAGGTCGGCCTTGCCGTCGTTGTTGAGGTCGCTGAGGGTCAGCCGCTCCCCGAAACGGTCCCGCTCGACACTGTCGCCGGGGATGCCGGGGGTCTCCTGGGTGAAGTACTGGCCGCCGGCCGTGGTGAGGCCCTTCGCCGAGCCGCGCAGGAGTATGACCCTCCCGGCGTTGATGGTCGTCCCGAAGGGCTCCGCCCCGTCGCCGATGGCGAGGTCGGCGAAGCCGTCGCCGTTGACGTCGCCGAGGGCGACGCTGTCGGCGAACGGGCCGCGGGGAGGGGGGCCGGGGAGGCCGGGGGTGTCCTTGCTGATGACCTGGTCGGGGCGGCCGTCGCCGGGGCCGTCCTTGCTGCCGTAGGTGACGGTGACGAAGCCGGCGCGGCTCTCCTGTCCGTCGAACTGGTGGCTGGAGGAGTCGCCGATGGCGAGGTCGCCGTAGCCGTCATGGTCGATGTCCCCGATCGCGGTGACATGCCCCGCGGCGACGTCCTTGCCCTCCACGTCGGCCAGGCCCTGCCGGGAACCCTGGAAGAAGGTGTTCCCCGGGGGCTTGTCGTTGTCGGTGTACCAACGGGTTCCGACGATCAGGTCGCTGATGTGGTCGCCGGTGAGGTCGCCCGCCGTGAGGTGCGTCTCCAGCGGGCCCAGCCCGCCGGCGTTCGCGAATACGGACGAGAATGCGAGGTCGTAGGTGCCGGAGCGGGGCCCCTTGCGGGTGAAGCCGCCCGCGAGGACCGAGATACGGGGGTTCTTCTTGGTGCCGATGAAGGCGGCGAGTTCGGCCTTCCCGTCGCCGTTGAAGTCGCCGACCGCCAGGGCGCCGGCTCCGCCCGAGGAGTCGGACGGCTGGCCGGGCAGGTCGAACGCCGTGCCGCCGGACAGGCCGTCGGCGCCGCCCCACACGACGACATCGCTGAAGACCAGGTCGGTGTAACCGTCGTTGTCGAGGTCGCCGTAGGTCATGACGCCGTCGAGATGTCCGTCGGGAATGCCGTCGGTGTCCTGGTCGATGACGGTTCTGCGGGCGGCGTCCAGCCCGTCCTTTCCGCCGTAGGTCACCACGATCGCGCCGGGTTTCGTCTCCAGTTCGACGCGGAGACCGTTCACACGGACGGCCAGGTCGTTGTACCCGTCGCCGTTGAAGTCGGCACGCGGGCCCCCGGCCGCCTTGGCGGCTGGAGGGGTGTGCACGGGGGTGGGCGCGTCGGTGCCGGAGCAGCCCGCGATGCCGGCCAGCAGCACGGCTGCGGCGATGGGTGATATCCGGTGCCGCATGTGGTGCTCCTGTTGTCTGGTGTGAGTACTGGTCCTTCTGGTCATGGTGTTACGTGTCCGACTGCCGAAAGGTGCGGACGGTTGTACGACGCGGGCGCCGGGCGCCCGTACGACGCGGGCGGCGGCCTGTCGTACGACGTGGGCAACGGGTCGTTGTGTGACACCGGCGACGGCAGGCCGGCCCAGAAAACCCCGCGTACCCCTTTACTGACACACCGTCAGATACGACGATGGGCCGCGAAGCCCGGGCCGCAGGCCCGCCCCGTCGACCAAGGGAGAGCCGCGCCGTGCGTTACGGGATGCAACTGCCCGTCCAGTCGCTGAGCACGATGTACGCCGAGCCGTGGGAACGACAGGCCGGCCCCGCCGACCTCGTCGAGATCGCCCGGGCCGCCGACCGGTCCGGGTTCGACTACATCGCCTCGTGCGACCACGTCGCGATCCCGCGACGCCTGGCCGACGCGATGAGCACCACCTGGTACGACCCGGTGGCGACCCTCGCCTACCTCGCCGCCGTCACGACGAACGTCCGGCTGCTCAGCCATGTCGCCGTCGTCGGCCTGCGCCACCCCCTGGTCACCGCCAAGGCGTACGCGACGCTCGACCACCTCTCCGGAGGCCGGCTGATCCTCGGGGTCGGGGCGGGTCATGTGGCGGAGGAGTTCGACGCGGTCGGCGCCGACTTCGCGCGGCGCGGCCCCGTGCTGGACGAGACGATCGACGCGCTGCGGGCGGCGTTCGCCGAGGAGTTCCCCGAGCACCACGGGGAGTTCTTCGACTTCAGCGGCCTCGGGCAGCGCCCCCGCCCCGCCCGGCCGGGCGGGCCGCCGATCTGGGTCGGCGGGTCGTCGCCCGCCGCCGTGCGCCGGGCCGCCGTCCGGGGCGACGGGTGGCTGCCGCAGGGCGACCCGCGCGACAAGTTGCCCCAGCAGATCGCCCGGATCCGGGAACTGCGCGAGCAGGCGGGCGTCACCACGCCGATCGAGATCGGCACCATCGCCGAGCCGCTGTACGTCGGGGCGCCGGCATGGGAGGTCGGGCGGCGCACGCTGCACGGCAAGCCGGACGCGCTCGCGGCGAGCCTGCGGGAGTACCGGGCGATGGGGGTCGGGCAGATCCAGGTCCGGTTCCGCAGCCGTAGCAGGGCCGAGCTGATCGAGCAGATGGAGGCGTTCGCCTCCGATGTCGCGCCGCACCTCGACGAGTAGGTCGCTCCGCACCTCAACGAGTAAGGGGACACACATGGGCAAGCTGGACGGGCGCGTGGTGCTGATCACCGGCGCGTCGCGCGGGCAGGGCGAGCAGGAGGCGCGGCTGTTCGCCGCCGAGGGGGCGAACGTCGTCCTCGCGGATGTGCTCGACGAGCAGGGCGAGGCGCTGGCCAAGGAGATAGGGGACAGCGCCCGCTACGTCCATCTGGACGTGAGCCGCGAGGAGGACTGGGCGGCGGCCGTCGCCGCGACGACGGAGGCCTTCGGCCGGCTCGACGGCCTGGTCAACAACGCGGGCATCCTGCGCTTCAACGAGCTGGCGAGCACCCCGCTGGAGGAGTACCAGCTGGTGGTGCAGGTCAACCAGGTCGGCGCGTTCCTCGGGATGCGGGCGGCGATCCCCGCCATCGAGGCGGCCGGCGGCGGCACGATCGTCAACACCGCCTCGTACACCGCGCTGACCGGTATGGCGCTGCTGACGTCGTACGCCGCCACGAAGGCCGCGATCGTCGGGATGACGCGGGTGGCCGCGATGGAGGGCGCGCCCAAGGGGATCCGGGTGAACGCGATGTGCCCCGGCGCCATCGACACCCCCATGTCCAACCCCTCCCAGCTCGATCCGGAGGCGGACCCGGCGGAGTCCACGGCCGCGCTGGACGAGTTCTACAAGAAGCTCGTACCGCTGGGCCGGATCGGTCAGCCGGCCGAGGTGGCGAAGCTCGCACTGTTCCTGACCAGCGATGACTCGTCGTACATCACGGGGCAGCCGTTCGTGATCGACGGTGGCTGGCTCGCCGGGGTCTCGGTCTTCTAGTCGCTAAATCTGACACATCATCAGCTATTGACGCTCCGCCGAGGCGGTGCCAGAGTCGTTCGTATCTGACGGAGTGTCAGAAAACTTTAGGACGGTGAACCTCCTTGGAATTCGGGCTCTTTGTACAGGGATATGTGCCTGTCGCGCGCTCCGCGGTCGACCCCCAGGCGGAGCACAAGGTGCTGCTGGAGGAGACCGAGTACGTCATCCAGGCGGACAAGTCCGGCTTCAAGTACGCCTGGGCCTCCGAGCACCACTTCCTGGAGGAGTACTCGCACCTGTCGGCGAACGAGGTCTTCCTCGGCTACCTCGCCCACGCCACCGAGCGCATCCACCTCGGATCCGGCATCTTCAACCCGCTCGCCCCCGTCAACCACCCGGTGAAGGTCGCCGAGAAGGTCGCGATGCTCGACCACCTCTCCGAGGGCCGGTTCGAGTTCGGCTCGGGACGCGGCGCGGGCAGCCACGAGATCCTGGGGTTCATGCCGGGCATCACCGACATGAACCACACCAAGGAGATCTGGGAAGAGACCATCGCCGAGTTCCCCAAGATGTGGCTCCAGGACGAGTACGTCGGGTTCCAGGGGAAGCACTGGTCACTGCCGCCGCGCAAGATCTTCCCCAAGCCGTACGGGAAGTCGCACCCGGCCATGTGGTACGCCGCCGGATCGCCCTCCTCGTACGCGATGGCCGCCAAGAAGGGCCTCGGCGTACTCGGCTTCAGCGTCCAGAAGGTCTCCGACATGGAGTGGGTGCTGGAGCAGTACAAGAACGGCATCCAGGAGGCCGAGCCGATCGGCGACTTCGTCAACGACAACGTCATGGTGACGTCCACCGCCATCTGCGCGGAGACGCACGCCAAGGCCGTCGAGATCGCCGCCAAGGGCGGCCTCAACCGGCTGCAGTCGCTGGTCTTCCGCTACCACGACACCTTCCCCCGGCCCGAGGGCATCCCCGAGTGGCCGGAACTGCTCCCCGAGTACAGCGAGGAGATCATCGAACTCCTCATCGCCGAGGAGCTGATGATCTGCGGCGACCCGGACGAGGTCACCGCGCAGTGCAAGCGCTGGGAGCAGGCCGGCGCCGACCAGCTCTCCTTCGGGCTGCCGATCGGGATCTCGTACGAGGACACGATGAACACGATCAAGCTCATCGGTGAGCACGTCATCCCGAAGATCGACACGGACCCGGTGCACCGCACCACCCGGTTCCGCCAGGCGGCGGGCCAGTAGAAGCGGGGGCGGCGTCTTCCCGGACCGCCGCCCCGCGCCTCCGGCCGGGACAGGGCGTCATACGGCAGCGGTCTGCCGACCTGTCCGGACCGGAGGCGCAACCACGCCCGCACGACTTCACAACCCGGAGAGGTGAGATCGACCATGCTTGACCACCTGATCAAGGGCGCCACCGTGGTGGACGGCACGGGAGCCCCCGCGTACACCGCCGATGTCGGTCTGCGCGGCGGCAAGATCGCCACCATCGCCGAACCCGGCACCGTCACGGAGCCCGCCAGGACCGAAGAGGACGCCACCGGCCTCGTCCTGACCCCCGGCTTCGTCGACCCCCACACCCACTACGACGCCCAGCTGTTCTGGGACCCCTTCGCCACCCCGTCCATGAACCACGGCGTCACCACCATCGCGGGCGGCAACTGCGGCTTCACCCTGGCCCCGCTCAACCCCGCCCGCCCCGAGGACGCCGACTACACGCGCCGCATGATGTCCAAGGTCGAGGGCATGTCCCTCAAGGCCCTGGAGGAGGGCGTCGACTGGACCTGGTCCTCCTTCGGCGAGTACCTCGACGCCCTCGAAGGCCGGATCGCCGTCAACGCCGGCTTCATGGTCGGCCACTGCGCGCTCCGCCGGCACGTCATGGGCCCGGACGCCGTCGGCGGACAGCCGACCGGGAAGCAGCTGGAGCAGATGCTCCAGCTCTTCCACGAATCCATGGCCGCCGGCGGCTGGGGACTGTCCACCACCCAGTCCTCCACCCACTCCGACGGCGACGGCCGACCCGTCGCCTCCCGGCACGCCGGCCGCGACGAACTCATCGCCCTGTCCCGCGCCGTCGGCGAACACGAGGGCACCCAGATCGAGGCGATCGTCGCCGGCTGCCTCGACCAGTTCGCGGACGAGGAGATCGACCTCTTCGTCGACATGAGCGCCGCCGCCGGACGCCCCCTCAACTGGAACGTCCTCACCATCGACGCCGCCGTCCCGGCCCGCGTCCCCCGCCAGCTCGCCGCCTCAGAACGCGCCCGCAAGGCCGGCGGCCGCATCGTCGCCCTCACCATGCCGATCCTCACGCCCATGAACATGTCCCTCGGCACGTTCTGCGCCCTCAACCTCATCCCCGGCTGGGGCGAGATCCTCAACCTCCCCATCCCCGAACGCATCGCGAAACTCCGCGACCCCGCCGTCCGCGCCGAAATGCTCCGCAGCGCCAACAGCCCCGAAGCCGGCGTCTTCCGCCGCCTCGCCAACTTCGGCCGCTACGTCATCGGCGACACCTACTCCGAGGCCAACACCGGCGTCAGCGGCCGCGTCGTCAAGGACATCGCCGCCGAACGCGGCCAGGAGGCGTTCGAGACCATCGTCGAGATCTGCGCCAACGACGACATGCGGACCGTCCTGTGGCCGATGCCCACCGACAACGACCCGGACAGCTGGGCGCTCCGCGCCCGCACCTGGGAACACGAGGACGTCATGCTCGGCGGCTCCGACGCGGGCGCCCACCTCGACCGCATGTGCGGCGCCCCCTACACCACCCGCTTCCTCGGCGACTGCCTCCGGGGCCGCCGCCTGGTCCCCCTGGAACAGGCCGTCCGCATGCTCACCGACGACCCCGCCCAGCTCTTCGGCCTCCGCGGCCGAGGCCGGGTGACCGAGGGCTACTACGCCGACCTCGTCCTCTTCGACCCCACCCGCATCGACGCCGGCATCGCCACCCTCGTCCACGACCTCCCGGGCAATAGCCCCCGACTCGACTCGCGCGCGATCGGCATCGTCTCCGTACGGGTCAACGGCGTCGAGACGATCAGAGACGACGAAATCACCGGCGCCGTCCCCGGAACGGTGTTGCGGTCGGGCCGCGACACGGCATCCGTCCACACGGTGTAACGGGCACTGACGGGGTGCGGTACGTCGGCGCCCGCCCCACCGTTGCGCCTGCGGCGGGTTCCCCACCCACCCGCCCTTTGCCGGTACGGATGCATGTGCGTCGGCACCTGGCCCGCCGTTGCGCCTGCGGCGGGC
>NZ_JAPVLS010000105.1:0-29384 GCF_027158125.1 Streptomyces sp. H39-C1 | reverse complement strand
CGACCGGGGCTCGCCGGAGCAGTCGGCGCCTGGCTGATGCGAGCCGCCGCCGCTGCCGAGCGCGGCCAGGATCAGCGTGACCCACTTGTCGGAGAGCCGGTCGAGCAGCTTGCGGCTGGGGCAGACCCGGGCGCACCAGGTGCAGGATCTGCGTGGCGGTCGCCACCTTCAGCACACCCAGCACCCGCAACGCGTCCTTCCGGTCCCGAACCGTCGATCTCGCCTTCGCCATGTGACGCCTCCCCGTACGGCTGCTGCGGAAGCTCCCCATGGTCGCCTGCCGGTACGACAACCCGCCCCGGCCCAATTCACCGGCCGACGCACCAGCGGCGGCCACGCGGCCCGCACAGGGCCCGCCGGAGGCCAAGAACGCCCCTTTCGAACCCTCGCGTCCGCCCACCACCCAGCCGTACCCGTCTCTTCTCAACGGGTACAGCAGGGGGTGGGCGGCAAGAGGGTTGTCAGGGTTTCCAGTGATGCCAGGTCAAGGGGTCTGAACTGCAGAAACACCGGATCGCCGCGCGCTGCTGTCGGTAGTAGTCACGGGTGCAGAAACGGTAGAAGCCGCGGGAGGAATCTTGGGAGCCGGCCGACACGGCCCCGCCGGTCAGCAGCTCCATCACTACCGCCGCCTGGTCCCGCTCGCCGCGCACCATGCCGGGCGAGCACTTCCGCTGCGGCGTGGTCACCGCGGTGCCCACGGTGACCGCGGCCGAACCCGGCCCGGGAGCGCCGCCGTTCAGCATCCCGTCCATTGTGCACTTCACCGGCGTCTCCACGCCGGTCAACGACGATCGAACGGTTTGGCTCCAATTGGAGCCAAACCGTTCGATTGGGAATCAAACAGGGATTGCTCAGCTTCCGTACCGGCGAGCCGGCTACCGCCCCGCCGGCGAGAGTGAGGAAGCAAGAACACCTCTCCCCCTCACAGGGAAGAGGTGTCGGCACGCGCCGCCCGGTTGCACTCCTAGCCTGACCAGGCCGGATGTGGTGCAACGGCGCTGCACCGGTAAAACCTGCCGCGAAACCTCCGGCGAAACCCATCACGAAACCTGCCGCGAAACCCGCCGCGAAACGTCCGCGCACGCCGATCGTGGCGCGGGACAACAGAGTGTCCGCGCACGGAGCGTGAGCCTGCGCCGGAGCAGCTCCCAGACTCCCAGACCACCTCCCAGCACCATCACCACCAGGCAGAACGCGGCCCCCATCTCCCAGACATCCCCGATATTCAGGAACCGTCCCGGCTCCCAGCTCCCGGCGCCTCCCAGGTCATCCGAGAGCTGAGAGGTTGCCCAGCGTGAGGCGGTGGGCGTTCGCCGCTTCCACGCCACGCAGGCGCCCTTCTACTCACCGGGGGCGGGCCGCGACGGCATCCTGGGATGTATGAACAACCGACGCCGCAGCCGACAACGTGCCCGCGCCATCGCGCTGGGCGTCAGCCCCGACGAGCCGGCGCCCCGCGCCCCCGTCGTCGTGCCGCTGCCTCACCTGCCGGTGGCCCCGGTGGCCCTGCCGGAACCGCCAGCCCCTACCGCCGAGCGCTCCTGCTGCCAGGCCACCCGAACCCGGCGCGTCAGTATCGGCGGTACCGTCGTCATCACCCACACCCACCAGGCCCACTGCCCCGACTGGGGCCACCACACCTCCTGAGGCCGGCTGCATCGGGCCCACCGAGGTGTTCCACCGTGGAACCGTCCGAGCGTTCCACGATTCCACGGGTGTCCGTTTCCGCCCGTTCCAACCCCTTGCCCCACTGTTTTGCCCAATTCATCTCAGATATCTGCCGTATCTACCGTTCCATGCCCTTCCATATCTTTTCCATTTGGTGCGAACGGGTCCGGTGCAAGCACTTGGGCAACCGCCCACCTACCCGGGCCTGGCCCCCACCGCGACGCTGTACCGCGTTCCCGGCACCGTGACCTGCGGTAGTGATGTCCGTGGAACACCCGCCCGGCCGGTCGCCGACCGGCGTTCCACCCGGGAATCGTCTGAGGTTGGAACGGTGAGCAGCGAGCGGGACGGGGAGCAAGCGGCGGATCTGCCGGCGGCCGACGGGCCGCTGGTGCGGGTGCGGCTGCACGACGGCCAACAGCTCTACGCCGTGGTGAAGGGGCGCCGCAAGGAACACGACGGGACCTGGTGGTACCGGCTGCAGATCCACCTCCCTTCCGCCACCGAGCAGCGCGGCCGCCTGGTCGACGCGCCCGCGCCCGTCGACTTCCGTGCACCGGCCGACCGGTGCGAGCCGATCGAGGGCCAGGCGTACGACACGGTCCCCACCCAGCGGCACGGCGCGGTGCCGGCCTGGCGGGGTCGAGGAGCCGGTGTACTTCGGCACCGAGCGCGGACCTGCGCGCATCGTGCACCGCGGCGACTGCCGCGCGGTCCGCGACATCTCCCACCCCGCCACCACCGAGCAGGCCCGCGCCACCCTCGCGCAGCCCGACGCCGCACCCTGCACTGTCTGCCGACCCGACCGGCCCCTGAGCCGCGCCATCTAGCCGCAGCCGGCCGGGCGCGGGGCGTCGATGCTTTCGCCGCTTTTGCGCCCCGCTGCGCAGTGACCCGGGCCACTGCGCAGCCATCGCCGACGGTCATCGACTCATCGCCAACGGCGACCAGCGCGTATGCGCAACCGGTGGTTAGTCCAGCCGCGAACCATGGTGAGTTTCCAGCGGCTCCATGGTTAGTTCCACCCATCACAGCAGGTCAGACCTCATGCGCAGTAGCCATTGCGCATCTGCGGTGGTTGCGCAGCGGCGCCTGCGCCGCTGCGCAATCGCTCCCGGCCGGGACGTGGTGAGTTCCAGCGGAGCCCGTGGTTGGTTCCCCACTCCGGGCAGGCCGGCGCGCCGCGCGCAGTGCCGGAGCTGGCACGTTCAGGGCTCCAGGCCGAGGGACCGCAGCACCTTGCGCCCATCCTCGATCTGCTGCCGGGCGGCCTGGACTTCCCGGCGGGCGGTGCGCAGCGCGTTCCGTACGCCGTGCAGCTGCTGGTGCGGGGGCAGGTCCGCGGGCGGGTTGCTGGTGGACAGCAGCGCCTGGGCGGCGTCCAGGAGGTGGTTGACCGCCGGCGCCACCGTGTAGCCGTCACCGTCGTCGTCGGTCTGGGTGGCGGCCAGGTCGGTCAGCGTGCGGTTCACCCGGGCCTGCAGCAGCCGCGACCACACCCCGCCCAACGCCTCGGGTCCGTCGCCGTCCGCGCGCAGCGTGTTGCTGATCCCGGCGACGTAGCCCTCGCGGACCGCCTCCAGGTCCAAGCGGTCGGTGTCGATAGTCGCGGCGGACTCCACGCAGTACAGCAGCATCCCCAGCGCGACCGCCCGCGGCATCGGGTCCGGCACCGGGAGTTCCACCCCGATCGTGCGCAGACAGGCGTGAATCTGCGCGGTGCTCAACACCGGATCATCGCTCACGAACGGGCCCTTCCACGACGCGGCTGACTGCCTCACCAGCTTGCCGGTACCCGCCCCGGACCCGGGCAGGTTCGACGGAACCGCCCCGTGCGATCCGGGGCCGGCGGTACGTGAAACCGGTGACGTACACGCGAGAACGTTGACGTACACGGCGAAGCCGGCCGGGCCCCGGCCGGCTGGCCGAACGCCTGTCGGAGCCAGAACAACCTGTCACGACGGCGGCCGACCGGGCCCGTTGATCCGAAGGAGGGCAAGGGGGGGGTCTTCGCCTGCCAAAGCACGGAAGGACAAGGGGGTGCAATCTGCGGATCACCGGCCACGCCCGTCCGGCCACTCCGCGGTGCAACCGCCCCGCCCGGACAAGTGCAACCACCCGCCGGACCGGTATCGCGGAAGGTTTCACCCACGGGTCCACCGACAGTTCTACCCACGGGTCCACCGACAATTCCGCAGCCGGTTTCGTACGCGGTTTCGCAGCCGGTTCAACCGCCCCTCCCCACCGACCGGGTATCGGTGCAGGTCACCGGGCGAGTGCAACCGGCCCCGCCGAATCGACACCTCTTCCCGGTCTACCGGGGAGAGGCTCCTCTCTCTCGCGTGCGGGAGCGCGCGGCGCGCCCGGCACGGGACACATGCGCGGCACGCGTTGGCCGATCGGCAGGACCGCTGCCCAGCGGTTCCGCCGATGCCCGCAGGCGGCGTCGGTCGCCGGGGCCGGGGAAGGCGGCTCGGGGCTGTCCAGCAGGCCCAACGCGTGGGCGGAGAGGGGAATCAGATGCTGGGTCAGCCGCGGCGCGTCCGGAGCGCTCCAGACCTTAGTCCTCGCTGCGCTGCGGGCGGCCTTGAGCGTACCGGCCGTGTCAAAGCGGAGAAGGGAGGCGCGCCGATGCCGGCCCCCTCCGCCGATCCGGGCCGGATACCGCGGCAGCAGGCGATGTCTGACGGCCGCTGAAGCAGCGTGCGGACGGCTATGCCCTCACTGCTGCAACCAGATGCCTGATGATGTCCTGCGTCACCGTCGGCACGTTGTACTTCGCGAGCGAGCAGCGCGGCCGCCTGGTCGACAAGCCCGCGCCCATCGACTTCGCCGCGCCGGCGAGCCGGTGCGAGCCGATCGAAGGCCAGGCGTACGAGGCGGTGCCCACCGAGCGGGAGAGCCTCGGTCCGGCCTTCTAGATCGAGGAACCGGTCTCCTTCGGGGCCGTGCGCGGGCTGGCCCGCATCATGCATCGCGGCAACCCGAACGAGAGGGCAGTTCCGTCGGGGGGTATCCCCAGGTGGGCAAGGAACTGAGGAAACGGTTCGGCAGGAGATCGTGCCGGCCTTGCGTGCCCCCAACGTAGAGATTTGAGGCCGAAGTTCCACGCATCTGCCTATTTCTAGACATTTGATCATCAAGTGGCACGCGAGAGAGGTCATTGCGGCCTACGGTGCACGTGTGCCGGTCGGGGAGTATCCCCGAGCGCACAAACCGAAAGGCGTACCTCATGCGCACCACCGTTGTAGCTCGGACCTTCCTGATCAGCGCGATCGCCGTGGCCGGCCTCGCTTCCCCCACCCTGGCGTCCGCGTCGGCCCCCTCCGGGGGCAGCTCCCTAACCTCCGTCAGCCTGGGCGCCCTCGGTGTCCCCGGTGGTAACGGGGCCAACGGCGTGGGGAGCAACAACGGCCTCGGGGGCCTGGGCGGTACCGGGGGCGCGGCCGGTGCGAACGGCGACGGTGGTGTCGGTGGTGACGGTGGCAACGGCGACGGCCTGGGAAGCACCGGCGGGGCAGGCGGCGCGGGAGGCGCGGGAGGATCCAACGGCAACGGCGGCGCGGGAGGCGCGGGAGGTGCTGCCAACCAGGGCGGCACCGGCGGCAAGGGCGGTGTCGGCGGCGTAGGTGATGCCGGTACCGGCATCACCGGCGGCCAGGGCGGGCAGGGCGGCGCGTCCACCGCCGGCGGCACCCACACCGGCGGCATCGGCGGCGCCGGCGGCGCGGCAAGCCCGGTGTGTCCCGGCCAGCCCGGCGGCAACGGCACCCCCGCCACCCTGACCGCGGACGGCATCGCCGGTTCCACCGGAGCTGCCGGACACACCACCCTCCCCTGCTGAACAATCGGACCCGTTAATCGGCAAAGGCCCCCGGAGGATGCCTTCACCAGGCGTCTTCCGGGGGCCCACCGGCCGAGTGAAGTCGCGGCCTACACAGCTCCTGTCGCGATCAGCCGGTACCCGGGCCAGGCAGCCACCAGGTCCGGTCCGGTGACAAGCAACCCCAGGCAGACCTCGCGTTCGCCGGCCTCCGCGCCAGTCAGGGCAAAGGCGATCGGCAACGCTCTGCAAGGGCCTTCACCGAAAGTCGGTTCACGGACCCTCAGTGACGGGGGTCAGGGTGCGGCGCGTCCCGGGAGGTCAGCAGGTGACCTTGCGGTGTGATGGGGTGGGGCGCCTGGTGGGCGGGCGGGTCACGGTGTTCCGTTGGCGCCGCTCGCGCAGGGGCTGCCGGAGCCGAAGGTTCCGCCGGTTCCCCCGGTGCCGCCGTGGAAGAGTGTGCCTCCGGTGGCGTTGCCGCCGGCGCCGCCGATACCGCAGGTGCCATCGGCGCTGGCACCCGACTTGACGCCGCCGTTGCCGCCGATACCACCGTTGCCGCCGGCGTTGGCGATGCCTCCGGAACTCACACCGCCGGCTCCGCCGATGCCTGCCGCGCCGCCCGGGTAAGCACCGCCGGAGCTGCCGTTGCCGCCGTTTCCGGCATTGCCGCCCTTGCCGCCGTTACCGGAGGCGTTGATGCCGCCGGCGCCGCCGTTGCCGCCCATGCCGCCGCCGTGGCCGATGCCGCCGTTGCCCGCGTTGCCGCCCGCACCACCGGTGGATCCACCGACGCCACCCAGGCCACCCTTACCGCCGGCTCCGGCGTTGGCCCCGGAGTTCCCGCCGGCGCCACCGGTGCCGCCCGCGGCGGCCCGGGTGCCCGCACCGCCGGCACCGCCCGCGCCGCCCGCACCGTTGAGGCCGCCGGTGGCACCGGTCCCGCCGTTACCGCCCGCCGCACCATCGGGGCCGCCATTGCCACCGACAGCACCCGCGCCGCCCGAGCCGCCGCCCAGACCGAGGCCGCCGTTGCCACCCGCACCCCCGACCCCGCCCAGGACACCGTTGCCGCCCGGGCCACCCGCACCACCGGCGCAGTCCCCGGTCCCGGTCGCAGCGCCACCCGCGGTCCCGGGAAAGCCGGCGGGATGCAGGGCGGTGCCGTTGGCACCCGCGACGCCCGCGGTGCCCGCGGTGCAGGCCAGGGCCGAGGCCCCGGCAGGAGCACCGAGGAAGAGTGCAGCCCCGGCGAAGAGAGTCGGGAGGGCGAGGAGAGCGGTGGTCTGTTTCCTGTTCACAGGGTTCCTCTGGCTCAGGTGAAGCGAGGGTCGATCCGAAGCACGAAATCAGGTTGGCACGGAACCGAGAAAGGAATCATTTCCCTCGAACAGTTTTCCGTGCCGCATGCCATCAGGCAGCCCGAGAGATTCTGTGCTACTTCCATACGACACGCCTGTCCAGATATTCGTAATGGGATAACGAGTGCAATCTTCATCGATATTCACCCGGCAGCGCGGTACCTCACCTGCGGTAGAAAAACTCCGTCGGATTTAGGCGTTTAGCCAATATTCATTGATTCAACCGACGAATATCGACGCAAAGTCGCCACTTCTGAAAATTCTTGATGGCCTAGGCGCCGAGCTGCGGTTTCTGGCAAATTTCGGCAGCCGAAAGACACTTCCGGCCATCCGAAACCCCAGGCGCGACGGGGCCCCTCGCACAGCATCGGGGCAGGTAGGACCGGGTGACGACGACACATTTCCTCGGCTGCCCGTCTCCCCATGGCTTGAACCGAGGTGACCGAATGCACGAGGTTTCGGCATATGCGGCCCCCGCGTTTGACGGGCAACTGTAGCCCTCATGCATCCCATACGCAATCACACCGGAAAATACCGGGGAGGGCGAGGACAGGATCATCACCACCGGCGGCAAGGAGCAGAACAAAATACTTTATAGATTGCAGCCGCGGCCACCCCCGAACATTCAAAACAGGCGCCGACCGTGAGGGCACAGGAACGGCGTGCTTCCACGGCCGCCAAGGGCGCAGCAGACGCATCACGGCCACCGCGCTGCGCGGTCCTCATCCTGAGAAGAACCGACATCGCACCCGCGTGGGAAGGCGGCCGGTGTCGACGGCGGGAAACCGCACGCGCCGGCACCGGGCGGAAGTACTGTGAAGTGCCCCGCTGGCATTCCAGCGGGAGAGCGGCCTACGTGCTGCGACCCCGGCGCCCCATCCCCCCAGGCGCCGGGGCATCCCAGCCAGGTGCGAGCGTCGACCACTCTCTTCCTACCTCGGATCACAGGGTGCGACAGCGTTTCAGGGGCGCCTCGGAGCTCCCCAACCTGCGAGGGGCCGGGGGCCTGCCCCAGCGTCAGCTGGGCTTCCAGCCGCGGACTTCGATGTGGGTGATCTGTGCGTCGGGTTGCAGGCGGCCGGTCTCGACCAGCCAGCCGCGTACCGCGGCCGCGACGTCGCCGCCGGCCGCGTCGACCTTGTCCTTCCATTCCGCCGCGTCGAACCCACCGGCACCTTGTCCGGCCCCGGGGCTGGCTCCGTAGGCGCGTTCCTCGGTGCCGTCGTTGCGCTGCACTACCCCGCGGCGCAGGCCCGGGGAGTCGATGCGGGAACCTGCTGAGTGGGTGAAGGCGCCCTTCTTCGCGCGCACCGTGAACGCGAGCTTCCCGCCCTCGGCGGCCGCGGTGTTCGCCACGACCGGGCGCAGGCGGGAAGCGCCGGAGGCGATGTGTTGGCGGGCGGCGCGGGCCATGGCCGACTTGCCGGGGGTGCCGACGATGTCCTTGGTACGCACCCGCGCCCGGTGCGGCTTGGTCTCGCCCGGCTTGGCCTTGAGCAGCCGCCGCTTCACGTTGGGAGCGGCGATCCGCTTGAGGTCGGCGACGTCGGACGCGCCGCCGGCCTGGACCTCCTGAACGACGTCGCGCAGCGCGGCGACGAACGCGGCGCCCTTGTCCTTGGTGAAGAACTGGCTGACCAGGCTGGAGTTGCGGCCGATGATGTCGCCGACCTGCTTTCTGGTGTAGCCGGCGGCCAGCAGCTCGTTGGTCAAGCGTGCGGCTTCGTTCAGCTGGGGGGCGGCCGGGCCGCCGCGGCGGCGTCGGGGCGTCATTGCGGTCCTTCCGTCAGACGGGTGTGGTGGCCGATGCACTGCACGTCGATCTGATCCGCCAGTTCGTCCAAGGACGCCGCGAGGATCCCCACCGTCTCGCCGTCCAGGTCCGCCATGACGCCGGCCTCGACCCACTCGGACCAGTCGGCGCCGATGCGGCGCAGGAAGGAACTCACCGCGTGGGCGGGTGCGTACAACTGGCCGTCATCGTCCCGGATCAGCGGCAGCACCACCGCGTCCCGGTCCTCATCGCTACTCACCGGGTGGCCTCCTGCATCTCGGCCAGTGCCTCGCGGCCGATCGCCTGATGGGACAGCAGCTCATCCTCCGACCGGGGGGCGGACAGCTCCCACGGGATGTGGCCCTTGCGCAGGTAGTCGCCGGGGTTGCCGTGGTACGGCCAGGCGACGTCGGCGGTGGTGTAGATCGCGTCGGTGCGGAAGGCGACGACCGTGCGGGCGGGCAGGTGCAGGGCGCCGACCGACACGTCGTCCTCGCGCATGCGGGTCGACAGCAGGGCGGCGCGGGCCCCGGACCAGACGCCGGCGGACCATTCGGGGTGCGCGTTCGGGTCGCGGGAGAAGCCGCTGTTCTTCTGCCACACGATGGTGTCGCCGTCGATACCGATGATCTGCGCGCCGTCCGGGGCGTCCTGCCCGACCGGCACGGTGCCGGTCACGATCCGCGGGCGCTGCGCGAAGCCGCCGATGCCGTAGAGCAGGATGCTGCGCACGCCGCGCGAGGCGAGGCGGGCGGCTTCCCGGCCGCGTTCGTCGCCGTGCAGCTCGGCCTTGGACTGCAGCAGCGACCACGCGTCCTTCAGCTTCTTGGACCAGGCCTTGAGCGGGTCGCCGGACTGCCAGACCAGGCCGTCCAGGATCTCGATCCGCCACGGGGCGATCGGGTTGTTCAGCGCCACGTTCAGCTCCGCGCCGCCCGCCCACGTCACGAACGTGCGCCCGCCCTGGGACGGGTACTCCCACGCCCGATCGCCTGCGGCCGGCGCCGGGAGGATCCCGACGTGCTCCCAGCCGTCCGGGACGGTGACCCGCACCTGCCAGTGCGACGGCGCGTACAACGCGTTCGTCTTCTCCTTGTCCGACATCGCCGCGAACGCGGCCGGGGTGATGCGGCGCGGGGCGCCCACCCCCGAGGCCCAGGTGTGCTTGGCGTAGGCGAAGGTACGGTCCAGCTCGACCAGGCGCGGCAGCTGCTCCGGCACGCCCGGGGGCAGGATCAGCTCGGTGCGGCCCTGCCCGGCGGTCGCGTGCATGAGGCCGCGGATCTCCTCCGACATCACCGGGTACCCGTCGGCCCACTTCGCACCCGTCTTCGCCGGGATGGTGCGGGTCCACAGGTCACGGCCGGTCTGCGACGGCGAGCCCATCAGCACCACGTCCGACCAGTGGATTTTCAGCGCCTTCCACAACTCCACGAACGCGTCGCGCACCGTGGCGGGGTCGGCGTCGCCGACCCCGAACCACTCCCCCACACTGCGGATCTCGGTGTGCTGATCACCGCGCTGCCACCGCCCGACGGGGTTGCGCGGGTGCACCAGGTGCCCGGCCATCCGGTCCTTGCCCCGCGACGCCTCCACCCTCCAGCCCTCCCCGGGCGGGGCGTTCAGCCACGCGGCGACCGCATCGCGCAGGAACGGGTGCCGGGCGGCATCGGCGTGCCACGGGTCACCTGCGGTGTCCCGCGCGCCTACGCCGCCCTCCTGGACCGTGCGGAGCAGATCGCCGCTCAGTGCGCCGAACAGGCCGCCCGGTGCAGCCGCTGCAACACCACCGGGGACGTCTGGAAGTGGCGCACGTCCAGCAGCAGCGGCTACACCACCTTGTGCCCCGCCTGCGCCGCCTGCGTCGCCCGCCCCTACCAGGACCACCTGCGCGGCCGGCTGTACGCGTCGCTGCTGAAGAACGCGCAGCCGCAGGCGTTCTTGTGCCGGCTGTGTCCCGGCCCGCGGCAGGCCGCGTACTGGGACCACTGCCACACGCACGGATTCGTGCGCGGCCCGCCGCGTCCCCAAGGCGATCTGACCCGCGCCTCCGTCGAGGACATCGCGCAGACGGTGCGCACGACCTGGCCGACGAAGTCGGCCGACAACCGATGGAACCGGAGCCGCGGCGCCCGGGACCTCCTGGAGCACCTGAGCCAGTTCCCGGGCGAGACCTGGCAGGAGCGGTGGGAGGCCAGCGGGTTCAACCAGGGCGGCAACCCCGTTTCGGTACTGAGATCGGCTCCCAGAGAGAGAAGCCAGATCGGCACCGGCGCTGCCTGCCTGATGTGTCTGCGGATCATCCAGCCCTCACTGGAGGCATTCCGGTCGAACACCTTCCTCTACTACGGGCAGCGCTTCCTCGCCGCCCAGAACGACCCGCTATTGGAGAAGTTTTGGGCTGAGACCCAGGCCACGCCGGTGAACCCGATTCACCACGGGACCGCGCTGTTCGACATCGCGGTCGCCCTCACCACGCAGGGCATCGCCCTGGCCGATCTGACCCCCGAGGCATTCCTGCACTACGCATGGGAGTGCCGCCGCCAGGGGCTGGTCCTGGGGGCTCGCGGAGCCGGCAGCCGGTTCCCCGGGCACCTGGCCTGGCAAGTGCTCTACACGATGGGCCACTTCCCGTCCCATGGGCCGGCGACGCTGAAGGCGGCCCTGCTCAACGGGCGGTCGACGGTCGAAGAACTAGTCGACCGCTACAAGATCCGCAATACCGGGGTCCGCCACCTGCTTGTCGCCTACCTGGAACGACGCAAGCCCGAACTGGACTACTCGACGCTGGACAACCTGTCACGCCACCTGGCCAGCAACTTCTGGGCGACCGTCGAACAACTTGCCCCCAACCAGACCGGCCTGCGCATCGACGGCGAGCTCTACCAGCGGTGGCGGGACCGGGTCGCGATTCGCGTGGACGGCAAAGGGCGGCGCGACTTCGACCCCATCCTGCGGGCAGTCCGCGCCTTCTACGCCGATCTGCAGGCGTGGGCAGCGGCGGAGCCCGAGCAGTGGGCGATCTGGGTGGCACCCTGTCCGGTCTCGGACGCCGAGGTCCGCGGTTACGGGGTCCGCAAACGACGCGTCAAGGAACGCATGGACGACCGCACCAGGCAACGGCAACCGCTGTTGAACACACTCCTGGAACACCTGGAGAACCGGTACGGCCACCTCCGTGACCTGCTCGCGCAGGCTGCGGACATGCCCGGTGGGCAGACCGTCACGCTGGAAGGCCGCACCTATCAGCGCCTGTGGAGCCGGGTGGATGAACGCCGCGTCCGGCTCGGAGGGCTGGCGAACGTCCGCGTCCTCGATCTGGGGAGCGGCAAGAACATCAACGTCACGCATGCCGAGGACGCCGCCTTCTGGGAGTGGGCGATCGTTGAGGTCCTGCGGCACTCAGGCGTGCGCATCGAGGAGGCCCTGGAACTCACCCATCTCAGCATCCGGCAGTATCAACGGCCCAACGGCGAGGTCATCGCCTTGCTGGTGGTCGCTCCCTCGAAGAGCGACCGGGAACGCGTCATCCCGATGTCCGCCGAGTTGTTCGCCGTCATCGCGGCCATCGTCCGCCGCCACACCACCGGCGGCCAGACCATCCCGCTGTTGCCTCGTTACGACCCGAAGGAACGTCAGAGCAGTGCGCCCATGCCGTTCTTGTTCCAGCGCAAGATCGGCACGAAGCACGAGGTCATGTCGGACACCACCGTGGTGAACATGCTGAAGCGCCACTGCGTCGAGCTCGGCGAACAGCACCCCGGCTTCCTTGCGACCAGTTTCACCCCGCACGATTTTCGCCGGCTCCTGGCCACTGAACTGATCAACAGCGGGCTCCCCATCCACATCGGAGCAGCCCTACTCGGGCATTTGGATCTTCAAACAACTCGTGGCTACGTCGCCGTGTTCAACGAGGACGTCGTCCGGCACTACCAGGGATTCCTCGACCGGCGCCGCCAGGCCAGGCCAACCGACGAGTACCGGCCGGTCACCGCACCCGAATGGCTCGGCTTCGAGGAGCACTTCGACCAGCGCAAAGTCGAACTGGGAGGATGCGCCCGCCCCTACTCGACACCTTGCCAGCATGAGCACGCCTGCCTGAGATGTCCCATGATCAACATTAATCCAAAGATGCTGCCCCGCCTCGACGAGATCGAGGTCGACCTTCTGGCCCGCCGGGCCCGGGCCGAAGCAGAGGAGTGGCTCGGTGAGATCGAAGGGATTGACCTCACCATGTCCTTCCTGCGGCAGAAGCGAAACCAGACCCGTCGGCTCACCAGGGTCGCGCCGGTCGACCTCGGCATACCCGGCATCGCGCCGCGATCAGCGGCCAGGCGAGAATGAGGGGATGTATTGCCTGCAGGCGGTCATCGCCACCGAATCCGTGCTCCGAGAGTTGGTCGGTTCCACGGCTGGGGCGTGCATCGTTCCTCTCGGCCAGCACCTCTGGCTCCTGCCGATGACCGACGCGCTGTTCGATGCGGTCACGGTCGCTGGAGCATCCGAACTCGACGGGTTCTGGAAGGCACCGGCGGGCCTTGATCGCCTGCTGGCCACGTGCTCGGAGACAGGACCGGTGGCCTACATCGAGGCCGACCACTTCGGCGGGGCAGGAACCCAGACCGCCCAGGTCTGGAATGCAGGCCAGGTAGCCCTTGGCCCATTGCGCCTGGCCGAAGGGGGGCCGTCGCCGACGACCGGCACTCCTATCTCTCAGGCGCTGCGGTGGCTCGGGGCCGCAAAGGGCGATCACGTCGACGAGTTCGCCGCAGTCGGCCTCGGCCGCCATCGCGACACAGGCGACTGGCTTTTACCCAGAAACCGGTGAAGGCCCGTCGGGCCGACCACTTGACTTGGTGCAGAGAAGCCGTCAAACGCCCTGGCTAGGCGAGCACCCACTGGGGCGGGTGTCCGGGGTCGGCCGGGCAGGTGAAAACGTGCAGGTCCCGGTCCCGGCCGAAGCGGAGCCGAGTGGGTTGGGCAACGGATTGACCACCCCGGATCGACGCCTTCCCGCTCAGGGTCGGGTCACGGTCCTCCAGTGGCACCCAGCTGTGCGAGCCGGCGTCCATCTCGTAGCCCTCGGCCGTCAGCAGCAGCCGCATGGGGGTTGCGCAGGACGCGCAGCCGATGGCCATCGGGCCCGTTGACGCCCAGCTGGGGAAGCCACCGACGCGCCAGCCGGGCGGGATCGACAGGTCGTACTGGTAGCTGGGGGCGTTGGGGCCGTGTTCCACTACCTGGGTGTCGTCCCACGCGTCGATGCGCGCGATCAACGAGGCGGGCAGCGTGTCGTCCTCCGCCCAGGGGTAGGTGTCCACCTCCTCCGGGTGCAGGACGCAGGGCTGGGGCAGTTCGTGCTCCCATCGAAGCAGGGGCAGGTGGGGCGGATCAGCGAGGAAGGGTTCCGCTTGCTCGGTTTGCCCAGCCAGTCGCCACCGCAGGTGGTAGCGGCGCTCCAGGTGCGGGCCGTGGGTGAAGGGGCAGCGGAAGAGCTGCACCAGGTCCGCGTTGTCGGGTCCGCAGGCAAGGCCCGGGATGTCACGGTGGAAGAACTGGGCCAGCCCCACGAAGGGCACCGGACCGTCCAGTCCAGGAGTTACTGCGGGGGGCCATGGCCGGCTCGGCGGCCAGGCCCCTGCGGCCCGGGCGCTGCGGATCTCCTCCGGTGCGTAACCCTCGCTCTCGCGCTGGTGCGGCTCATGGCAGAGCGGCCAGGGTTCGCTGTCCGGCCACAGCATCGGCCCGCCGACGTGACTGTCGTGCATGCCGGGCTGCCCCGGTCTAGGGTGCAACCGGGTTGTCCGAGCTCGGTAGTGGGCCAGCTCCGGGAACACGACCTCCACGGACACCGGTCTGGCCGGCGTGGTCCTCGTCATGCGCAGACCGTACGCGGTCGGGCAAACGACGGGCGAGCGGATTGCCGCCGTCCCTAATCCCTGCCGCCTCGGGCCTGGCGGTCCAGGAACTCGATCACTCGCGATTCCGAGCGTAGGAGCCGCTCGCGCTGCTCAGGAGGAAGAGAGGCGAGGAGGTCGACAAGAACTTGCTGCCGCGGAACGTAGAGCATGTTGCCGGAGTAGACCCTGCAGCAGGAACACCAAGCGAGCCCGATGCAGCGCTCGAACATGGAGGACTCGGGCGGATGGAAGCGATACTGGCTGACGCCGACTGACGTTCGGCTTCCTCAAGCCACGACAGATACCAGCGCGCGAAGGTCATCGACGCACCATTGCCGTCGAGCAGCGGTTATGCGTTGTTGGACGGTCCGCGTGGGCCTCGGCTGCTTGCCCGTCTATGCGCACGTGGCGCCCCGAGTCCCTGCCGGGTCGAGGGAGTCGACGTCCTCCATGAAGGACAGCATCCGGGCGTTGACCACGTCCGGGTGGTCGATCTGCGGGCCGTGCCCGGTCGCGGTGATGATCTCGGCGCGGGCCCCGGGTATCAGGCGCGGTACGCGCTCCAGCTGCCGCTTCGGGTGCACGAGCAGGCTGTGCCTGCCCATGATCAAGTACAGCGGGGTCCGGATGGACCGCAGCGCTTCCTCGGCAAGCGGCAGGGGTGCGGGGCGGCGGATTCGGTACGCGCGGGCGCCGACCTGGATCCACTTGCGCATCTCGGGGATGGCGATGACCGGCTGGTCCAGCCACTTGGCGAGCCGGGGGCGCAGGGCCTTGGGGGCGAAGGTGGCGAACAGGCTGATGAAGACCCAGGCGAAGAAGCGCAGGCCGACTTTCTCCAGGCCGCCGGGGTCGAGGGCGGTGACGGAGACAAGTCGTTCGGAGCGGCGGTGCGCCTGGTTGAGGACGAGCCAGCCGCCGTAGGAGGAGCCGACAAGGTGGACCTTGTCGAGGCCGAGCGCGTCGAGGGCTTCGTCCATCCACTGGGCAGCGCGCTCGGGTTGCCACATGGGCTCGCGGTGGACACTGCGATTGGCGTCGCCCGGGGTGTCGAGCGCGTAGACGGGGCGGTCGAGGCTGAGCCCGGGGGTGTTGGGGTACCACATGGCGGAGCTGTACCCGGCGCCGTGGATCAGGACGATCGGCGTTCGGGACTCGGCCTTGGGTTCGGTGGGACCGTAGCGGTAGACGTGGGTAGTGCCGAAGCTCGTCTCCACGTCCGTCTCGGAACGGGCGGGTGCTCCCATCGCGTAGAGCACGTCCGCGGCGGCGAAATAGCGGTCGCGCAG
The DNA here is from genome assembly GCF_027158125.1 of Streptomyces sp. H39-C1. Lineage (NCBI taxonomy): Bacteria > Bacillati > Actinomycetota > Actinomycetes > Kitasatosporales > Streptomycetaceae > Streptomyces > Streptomyces sp. H39-C1. The sequence continues at coordinate 13,566 of NZ_JAPVLS010000105.1, read as the reverse complement.
CTCGTCACTCACGTAGCGGCCGACGTCACGTCGCACTCGGGTCGCGTTCTTGGGCACGGGGCACCTCCAGGAAGATCTGTTCTTCGTGATACGAACGTACCACGTTCTTGATACGGCGGTACCATGGAAATGTCGGACCGAGCCGGCCTGCAAGCCCCTGAACCACCCACTCCACCCACTGCCGGAGACAGCACTGATGCCAAAGCGCGTGGACCACGAGGAACGGCGCACCCAGATCGCCGAAGCGCTCATCCAAGTCGCGGGGCGGCGAGGGCTGCACGCCGTCGGCATGCGCGACGTCGCAGCCGAGGCCGGCGTATCCCTCCGACTCGTGCAGTACTACTTCGAGACCAAGGAGAAGCTGCTCTTCTACGGCCTCAAGCACCTCACCGACCGCTTCACCACGCGTGTGAGCGCCCGCCTGGCCGCCGCCGGCCCAGACCCGGGCCCGCGCGCCACGGTGGAAGCACTACTGCTGGCCTCCCTGCCAACCGACGACGAGAGCCGCACTTTCCACCTGCTGTACAGCTCCTACGCGATCCTCTCCGTCACCGACAAGGCACTGGCCGCCCAGCCCTTCATCGACAACCCCGACGCTGCCGAAAACGCCCTGACCGGACTGCTCCAGCAGGCGCAGGAGACCGCCCTGGCCGATCCAGCCGTCGATGCACGTACGGAAGCAATCAGCCTGCTCGCCACGACTGCCACGATGGGCACCAGCATCCTCGTCGGCCAACGGACGTCAGAGTCGGCCATCGCGGTAATCCACCATCACCTCAACCGGATCTTCACCAACAACCACACCACGCCCCCCACATAACCCCGACGGCAACACCGGACTCCACCCAGCGGGCAGAACAGCCTTCAAAAACAACCACTTATGGAGAGCGAGGTGTGAGTGTGCCTCGCTCGATCCGGTCTTGCCAGGTGTCGAGCACAAATTCCGTCACAGTCACGGTGCTGTTCAACGCCAGCCGGGCATGCCGGGCCAGTGCCGGGCTGGGTGCGGTGCGTCCGTGGCCGAGTCCGAGCTGGTTGCGAAGCTCAGCTAGGCCGTGTCCGGCCGATCATTCGTCTGTGATGGAACGTGTGATGTCGCCCAGGTCTTGGCATCTGCGGCGCCACCACGGCCAGGCACGTGGAGCATGAGGGTTGGGCAGGGTGCGTGCCAGGAAGTCGGCGTCGGCATCTTTGACGATCGACGCGATTTCCCGTGCTGCTCGTCTGTCGAAAGCGCCGATGGCTCGCTCTATCAGTAGTCGGTCATCCCAGATGTCGTAGCCGGGCAGGTGTGGCTCAGGCAGGTAGAGAGGCCATCCTGGACGGCGTACGAACGCTTGCCAGCAGTGGACGGCGTCTTCTAGCTGCCGGATGGGTAGGCCGCGTTCGGCTTCGAAACTGGCCGCCTGACGAAGAGTGTGAGGTGAGAACCGTGAAGGCCGGCGCCGGTAGCCCCGAAGATGGGACCGGCAGAGGGCGTCCAGACGTAGAGCAGCCGCCGTCTTGCGGGGCATGACTCTTCTTTCGCAAGTAGTGATCTCGTTGAGGAACTCAACTCTGCGAGCTCGCGGCAGGTCAGGTCCTGAGCCAGATGAGCAGTGCCGCTGCGGTCACAGTGCCGAGGAAAACATGGCCCCGCTTGTCATAGCGGGTGGCCACGGCCCGGGACTGTTTCAACCTGTTGATCGCCCGTTCCACGACGTTCCGCTTCTTGTAGCGCTCCTTGTCGAAGCCTGGCGGCCGCCCGCCCCCGGTACCTCGCTTCAGACGGGCGGCCCGGGAGTCGGACTTCTCCGGGATCACGTGCTTGATGCCGCGTCGGCGCAGGTAGCGGCGGCAAGGCCCGTTGCTGTACGCCTTATCGGCGGCGACGCTGTCCGGCTTCTTGCGTGGCCTCCCCGGCCCGAGTCTAGGCACGCGGATCTCTTCCAGGACGGGGACGAACTGCGTGCAGTCGGCCCGCTGGCCTGGTGTCACGATCAGTGACAGCGGCCGACACCGGCCGTCCGCGCTCAGATGGACCTTGGTGGTGAAACCGCCGCGCGAGCGGCCAAGTCCCTCAACTGCTGGACCACCTCCACCGGCCGGGCGACGAGGCTCGTCTACGGTGATTCGCTCTGGTGTCCCACCACTGCTGCCCCCTTTGAAGCGGTGACGGCCGGTGGGGGGTGTCCGACGGGCACCGGCCGCGTGCTGATGGGCGCGCATCACAGTGGAGTCGACCGAGATATCCCAGTCGATCTCCCCAGCGGCATCAGCCGCGGCCTGGACCTGCTGCAGCAGCCGCTTCCATGTGCCGTTGGCCGACCACAACCGGTGCCGCTCATAAACCGTCTTCCACGGCCCGTATCGCTCTGGCAGGTCACGCCACTGCACGCCTGTGCGCACGCGGTGCAGGATGCCGTCGATCACCTGCCGGTGATCCCTCCACCGGCCACAGCGACCGTTGCTCACCGGCAGAAGCGGCCCCAGCCGCCCCCATTCCTCGTCAGTCAGATCACCCCGACCCATAACCAGATCAACGGATCAGATGATCGGCCGGACACGGCCTAGTCGTCAAGCCGGGAGAGTCGTCTGGCATCAAAATCCCGCAGGCGAGGTACTTGGAACTCAAGCAGGCGGTCGTCGAGTGCTTCAACTCCCCTGCCTGGCTGGTCGAGGGCAGCGCGGTGCACGTGGAATGTGGATCTCGCCGAGTTCTCAGCGGCCGAGACACTTCTCGTCCGTAGCCCGTCGCCCTACGGCTACGCCCGCGCCTACGCGCTCGGCATGATGCTCTCAATCTCGTCGAACGGCTCGCAGCTCTCCAAGCCGCCTGTCCTGCGCAACCGCGGAGCGTTCGACCGCTTCACCCGAGGACTGGCCGCCGCCCGCGAAGCCGCACTACCCGTGAAACTGAACCTCATCGTGTCCGACGACAACGCTCACGAGCTCGACGGCATGCGCGCCCTGGCCGAGCAGTACGGCTACCCGCACCAGACGTACGCCAACATGTCGCCGACCATCGCCGGTGGCAGCGAGCCGCTTCCCACGCAGGCCGCGGACTTTCTGCGGCAGCGCAAACCGTTCGGCGGCTGCAACGCCGGCCACACGTTCTTCCACGCCGACCCCTTCGGTGTCGCCTCGATCTGCAAGGTCGGGCGGGACCCCAATATCCGGCTGATCGAAGAAGGCGTAGAGGGCCTGCGTCGCCTCGGCAAGATCGCCGATTCCCTCATGCTTCGCACTGGTGGCTGCTCCGGCTGTTCGCTGTCCGGCACCTGCTGGACCTGACGACCGCTCGCCAGGCTCTACCAGGAGGCGAAGGCACCAAAACGCACCTACTGCCAACACTCAGAGAGGTAGACCCCATGGCACCCACAGCCACCGCCACACCCCTACCCATCACCATCGCCACACGACTGCTCGCCAAGGACGAGGTCGAGATCATCGGCGACCTCGACACCCTCGTCGAGACCGTCATGTGCTCCTGCAACGCCGGCGACGACAACCCGTACTAAACCGCGCCGCACCACAGCCGACCGTCCCGGCCCCATAGGGTCGGGACGGTCGGCCCGCTCATTCACACCCCGGGAACCGCTATGCCCGTCACCCGCATCCACTGGGAAGACCTACCGTCGGCCGCCCGTGCCGCCGTCGAGCAGCACACTGGATCCATCCTGCACGCCGAGACAGCTTCAGGCGGCGCAAACTCCGGAATCGCCGTCCTGGCGACCACCGCCGACGCGAGCCTGTTCATCAAGGGGGTTCCCTCGCATCCGCAGGCCCGCACGCAGCAACGTGAAGCCGAGATCAACCCCCACCTTCCCCCCGCCTCCCCACGGTTGCTGTGGCGCGTGCAGGTCGCCGGCTGGGACCTCATCGGCTACGAACGCATCACCGGACGCCACGCGGACTACGCCCGTGGTTCCGAAGACCTCCCGCTTCTCGCCCAGGCCATCGCCGACCTGCAGGCTTCGCGATGTCCCGATCTGGAGCTCAAGCGCGCCGAGCAACGCTGGGGCAGCTACGCGGATACGGGAGAAGCCGAGCTGTTCGCCGGCAAGACCCTGCTGCACACCGATCTCGCCCCACACAACATCCTGATCACCGAACACGCCCACATCATCGACTGGGCCTGGCCCACCCGCGGCGCTGCCTGGATCGACCCCGCCGTCCTGATCCTGCGCCTCATGGAAGCCGGTCACAGCGCACAGGACGCCGACCAGTGGACACGACGCTTCCCCTCATGGCAACAGGCGCCGGACAATGCCGTCGCCGCCTTCTCCGCCGCCAACGCCCAGCTGTGGGACGAGATCGCCCAACACGATCCCCAGGGGTGGAAGAAGCACATGGCGCTCCTGTCGTGGGACTGGGTGGCGTACTGGCGGAGCCGCTCTCGGTAGGGCAGCCCACACAGTGCGGGCGGCTTCGTACGCTCCGCAATGCGTATGGGGGGATCCAGTGCCCACGCACTCGCGCGAGAGAAGTTGATCGGCTGACAGGGGTCCGGGGACGGGGTGGGTGAACTTGAGGTTCGCGTGCATGGGTCACGCGCCCCGCGCCGCCCCCGGACACCGATCCCCTACCCATGCCATTCCGCGCTGACCCCTGGGTGGAGAGGCGCCCTCGACAGCTGACGATCCGGGGGCACGGCGGAGGCCCGGCGGATTGTCCGCCGGGCCTCTTCCCGTGTTCACGCGCCTGTCGTGGCTACCAGCGGTACCAGCGACCGCGACTTCCCGACGAGTGGGTGCCGCGCATGACGAAGCCGAGCAGCCAGACGACCAGCACCACGACCGCAACCCACCAGAGGATCTTGAGCGCGAAGCCGGCACCGAACAGAATCAGTGCGAGCAGTAGAACCAGAAGCAGTGGACCCATGGTTATCAACCTCCTGACCAGCGGTTGCCCTGTCGTGCACGGGTCATGCGTACGGAAATTCGAACCCGTCAGACCCTGATGGAAGGTGACCGGCCCGGCTGCGCGGCGTCTCTATCGGCGGCGTTGGTGGGGTTGATCGATCCTGGCCGCCCGGGGGGCGGGCGCCGGAGCCGGCGGGGTCTGCTGTGTCTGGGTGCCAGTGGTCTTGGTCGAGCGGAGGGGGGCGGCTTCGGCTCGGGGGTTGGGTGCGGGGTTGCGGCTGGTGTGTTGGATGCGAGTGAGCAGGACGCGTGCGGGTTGGCGGGCGGTGGCGAGTTCGCGTTGAGCGGCGGCTTCCTTGAGGAGTTGGCGGGGTTTGTGGCCCCCTGCTTCGGCGTCGGCAAGGACGGTGGCGAGGGCGGGCCAGCCGGGGTCGCTCAGGATGCGGGCGGCTTGTTCGGGTAGAGCGGCGCGTACGTCGCTGGCCAGCGTGCGAAGGGTCTCTTCCTTTGGCTGGCGGGTTTCGAGCTTGGTGAGCGTCGGTGCCAGCGCGCTGTTGGCTGCTGCCTGCAGGTGGTTGACGGCTTGCCGGGCGGCGTTGCTCTGTTGGGCGTGGCCCTTGGCTTCATGCCAGCGTCCAGCGACGATGACGGCCCAGACGAGCGCGGCGGTGAGGGCGGCGAGCGCGCTGCCGTCAGGGCCGGTGGCGGTGTTAGCGATGTCGCGGGCTGCGGTGCGCAGGGCGTAGGCGGCACGGTCGTGTGCCCGAATCTGAGAGCGCTGGGCACGCGCAAACACCATGCTGGCTGCCTGCAGCTGGGCGCGCAGGTCAGCGGGGGCCTTTTGGGCGGTTGCTTCGAGGAGTTCGCCGAGGGCGCTGACGTGGGCTTGGGCCCGCGCATCACCAACGTCGCCGTCGCTGCTGTTGCTGGTGATCTCGGTGTGGAGGGTGTCGAGGGCTTCGGTGGCCTGCTGGCACACGGTCGTGGGCCGATAGCGGCGGGCGGTGGGGTGTTCCTCGGGCGCTGTGGTTTCCAGGCGGGCCTTGAGTTTCGGCAGGGAGCAGGTCCGGGGCGATCTTCCCGCCGGAGTGGAAGATCTGCTCGCCGTTCTTGTTCAGGTCGCCGGGGCGGCCGACGGAGTAGCCGAGGAGGTCGCCGGAGGGTCCGCGCCGGGGTTTGACCTCGAAGGCGTCGGCTTCGAGGTAGGCGAGGAGTTCCTCGGCGCTGGTGGCGCGGGGGATGGCGGCGCGGATGCGGTCCTGGAGCCATTCGCGACTGGTCTGTTCCCAACCGAGGCGGGTGGCTTTGTGCATCTCGCCCTGGGTGGGCCGCCCGGCTGCGGTGCGGTCGCCCTTGCCCAGGCGGCGCAGGCCGTAGTCCTTCTCGATCTGACGGCACGCATCACCGACGCGGATGCCGCTGTCGTGGAGTTTGGGGCGGCGGCCGTCTTCGCGGACGGTGGTGGCGAGGATATGGATGTGATCGTCCGCGTGGCGGACGGCGATCCAGCGGCATCCCAGGTCGTCGCTGTCGGGGGCGATGCCGGCGGCCTGGACGATGCGCTGCGCGATCTGGCCCCATTCGGCGTCGGACAGGTACCGGTCTTCGGGGGGCGGCGCGCACCGCGCAGTGCCAGACGTGGTCGGTGACGGGCTTGCCGAACTCGCTGTTGCGCAAGGTGACGGGTTCGTCGAGGTAGTGGGCGAGAGCGGTGAGGGTGGCGTTCTCATAGCGGCCGGGATCGGGCCTGCCGAGCCTGGCGAAGGCGGCGACGAGGTGTGGGTCGAGGTGTTCGTCGTGTCGTCCGGGGCCGTAGAGGTAGGCGAGCAAGCCCCGTGTGTTGGCGCCGGAGGGCTTGATGGCGGCGATCATTCCGGTCAGACCTCCGTCGGGTCGGAAGGATTGCACAGGGCCTGGGCGATGTCCGTGAGCAGGTGGTGCAGTTCGTCGAGGCGCTGGATGATGTCGGGCGGGGTGTAGCCGGTGTTGAGGGCGCGGGCTATCTGGTTGACGTTCGAGCCGGTGCGGTTGAGTGCGCGCAGCACCTGGGCGCGGAAGATGTGCGTGCGGCGGCGGTCCTCGCTGAGGGGGAGGTTGGCGGTGAACCGTCCGGTGATGAACGCGATGACGATGTCGGCTGCGAAGCCGGATTCGCCCTTGTAGTTGTGCTCGGCGGCGGCCTCTTGGAGGCGGGTGCGCTCATGGTCGGTGAAGCGCAAGGGGCCGACGCGCATGGTCCGTTTTTCGCCCGTGAAGCGGCGGATCGCGGGTTGCACACCCTGCACCAGCGGCTCGCCGCCGGCAGAGGCACCAGTACGTTCGGGGTGCAGGATCGCTTGCTGCGTGGCGTGGAGGGTTTCCGGATGGGGGCCGCCCTCGGTCCCGGCTTGGTCCGGCGCCCCTGGCGCAGGGCCTTCTCCGCCACCCCTGGGGCGGAGATCCCCCGATTCCGGCCGCGAGTCGGACTCGGGGTACTACTGGCTCCGCCAGGAGCCGCCTTCCCGAACGCGCGCAACCAAAGGCGCTTCAGCGTAGAAGACTTCGCCAAGGCAGCGGGCTCATCGGGAGCAGGCTCAGCAACGTGCAAGTCGTGCATGGGGTACTCCCTGAAGTGTTCGGGACAGGGTGGTGGCGGCAGCCGACGTTGTTGCGGCCTGGTGGCTCACCCCACGTGGGCCGGCGCGGGGTGAGCGAGCCTTCCGGCCGAGAAGATCCCTTCCCGTTGGACGTTCGCGGACGTCTGGAAGGAGTGGTTCGGCCCCGGAGGCGCCCGACCACGCTACGGACGGACGGCGCAGGCCGCCGCGGAAGCCGGCGTTGCGGGCCGGATGGTGGTCCACCGCCAGGGCCAGGTCCTGGTGCTGGACTCGACCCCGATGCCGGTGAAGCTGCGCGAGACCGTGTTCGGCGACGCGGTTACGCGACGCTGACCCTCGCGCTCGATCTCTACACGCACGGGCTCCCGGCCTCTGTCCGTTCTGTGAGCGCAGCCAGTACGCTTGCTCGCAGGCCATAGGCCGTTCTGCCACGTGGTTCGCCAGGTGCCGAGACCTCAAAAGCTATCTACCTCCGGCGTCGCAGTGCGTAGGAGACCGCGACGACGGCGACCAGCGGCCCCCACAGCAGCATCGGCACGTAGCACGCGTTCATGATCAACGCGGCCATGCCCTGCGGCGCCTCGGAGCCGCCTGCTTCTGCCGGCCAGCCACCCCAAAACATCTCCGTCGTCAGTGCGGTGACCGCGAACGCCCCCAGCAGCGCCGGAACAACCGCCGCCCAGGTCCTCACGCGCCTGCCACCCAGGAGTGGGATCCAGCGCGGCACTCTCTCGCCCCAGGGCCTGACCAGGCCGAGAGTCATGAGCGCGAGCCCCTCAGTGACAAGTGTCAGCAGGGTGATGTAGGAGGAAACTTCCAGCCCGGGTTGCCAGTCCTTGGCCAATTGGCCGCTGAAACCCACCGGGATGCCCACGGCCATGGCCATCCGCCACAGCCCCGAGGGCAGGACGGCTAGCGGCACGGCATGCGCCGCCAGGTCCACCCAACGCGGCACCGCCAAGCCCGTGGCTGTGGCCTTGGCCGTGGTGGGCAGTGTGTTCGCGGCATTCATGACAACCTCCGGAGCGGCGTGCGGTTGTCTCCATGCTTCGCCTCGCACCCACGCCGCACATCCCGCCACGGTCCCCTCGCCATCAACCTTGCGGGCGAGCCCGCCCTCCTCCTTCGGGACGACGCCCCGGACATCAGTCGGCGATCAGACCCGGGCATCGCTTCCATGGTTGCGAACAGCCTTGTCGCCCTGGTGGAAGCTGTCGCAGGTACACGTGATGACAGCGCATTCACGTCGGGCGCCACCGCAGGTTGAATGATGGGTAGAGCGGTGGCCCCTTGGAGGGTCCTCACCAGGCGTCCTGGACCACGTCCCAGTCAGCGTCGTAGCTCATGTAGTCGAACGTCAACCCGTGCGGGACGTTCCTGCTCGACATGGACAAGCAGCTCGACCTGGTGCCCGTGGCAGCTCCCCGGCCCTACTAATTCGGTGCAGCTGACACGGCACGCGCAAAGCGATGAGCGCCCGGAGTGTCAGACGGCTTTTCGGGGCGGATGGTGCCGAGGCGTTCCCAGAGGCCGACAAGATGCGCGTGCAGGACTTCCTCGGCTTCCTCAGCGGTCAAGTGGCCTAGGAGTACATGGGTGGTGAGGCCGTCGGCGAGGGCCAGCAGAGTGCAAGCCTCGTGCTGCGGGTTGGGCGGCGTAGCGCCTTCGTCGGCCGAGCCGCTCTCGGCGGCCTCCGTGATGAGGCGGACGAGGAGGTTCTGGAGGGCCGCGTAGCTGGTTCTCAGCGGGCCTGCGAGTGGCTCGCTGACAGCAGCCTGAGCGACGAACGCGAGCCAGATTCGTGCCTCGGCGCGGTGTTCTTCGCGGAGCAGGGCAATCTCGTTGGTCGCGTGGCCCAGGGCTGTCGCGGCCGACTGGGCCGGGCTGGCGGTCAGGCGGGTCCTCACGCGTTCGGTGATGCGTTCGCCGACGTGATCGACGGCGAAGAGGAGCATCTCCCCCTTGCTGCGAAAGCAGCGCTGCACGGCGCCCAGTGAGACCTGCGCGCGGGCGGCGACGTCGCGCATGCTCACTCCCTCCGGTCCGTGTTCGTCTGCGAGAAGGCAGACAGCCTCGGCGATCCGGCGGCGTCGGCCTTCGTAGTCCACCTGTTTGGGCATGCCCGGTCATCCTCCTTATTCCAATACGATCGTATCGCTTCCGGGATAAGGTCTCGGACACAGGCACTTCGGCATGTGGATAGGAAGCACGATGATCAGGCAGAACGCCCTGTGGGCAATGACGGCCGCCGCCCAGGCGAAGGCCGTCCGAGGCGGAGAGATATCGGCGGTCGAACTGATCGACAGCCACCTGGAACGCATCGCCGAGGTCAACCCACAGGTCAACGCGGTCACGCAGCTGTTGGCTGAGCGAGCCCGCAAGGCCGCGGCACACACGGACCAGCGGCGAGCAGCGGGCGAGGAACTCGGGCCGCTGGCCGGCGTGCCGTTCACGGTGAAGGAAACCACGGCTGTCGAAGGCGTGCCGACCACGCTCGGAACGGCACGCTTCCGCGACTTGGTGGCTCCGGCCGACGCACCCCCTGTGGCCCGGCTCCGCGCGGCGGGAGCCATACCGATCGGCCACAGCAACATGCCCACCCTGGTCCTGGCCGGGATGCACACCCGCAGCGAGCTGTTCGGCGACACCGTCAACCCGTGGAACCCGAGCCGGACCCCGGGCGGTAGCAGTGGCGGTGACGGAGTGGCCGTCGCCACCGGTATGGCCGCGCTCGGACTCGGCAACGATTCCGGCGGATCAGTACGGATCCCGGCCTCGTTCTGCGGCGTGACGGGGCTGAAACCGACCACCGGGCGGTTCCCCGCCGACCACCGCGTCCTCGGACCGGACGACCCGGGACCAGCCTCACAGATGCTGGTCACCGACGGGCCCCTGGCACGTACGGTCGCCGATCTGCGGCTGGCATACGAGGCGCTGGCGGGGACCGACCCACGGGACCCGCGGGCCGTACCCGTGCCCCTCTACGGCGAACCGCTGCCGGGGCCGGTCAAGGTCGCGCTTGTCGCCGACCCCGGCGGCCACGGCGTCCACCCCACGGTCCGCGGGGCCGTCACAGCGGCAGCGGACGCGATGCGCGACGCAGGGTACGACGTGCAGGAGGTGGCGGACGTTCCGCGGCTGGACGAGGCACTCGAGGCATACGGCCGGATCACCGTGACCGAATTCGCGCCGACCTGGCCGGTGGTGCGGAAACTGCTCGGCGAAGGCGGAGACCGCTACATCCAAATGGCCATGGAGAAGACTCCTCCTGCGAGCGCCGCAGAGCTCACGAAGCTGATGGGGACCTGGCTCGGCATCCGCCGCTCCTGGGCGGAGTTCCTCGACGAGTTCCCGCTGCTACTCGGACCGGTGTTCACCGAGCCGCCCGTGGAGCCGGGACTGGAGTCACGCGACGAAACGGGGCGGGAACGGGTCGCCGAGAGCATGCGACTGTGCACGGTGACCAGCTTTGTGGGCATTCCCGCGGTCGCCGTACCGACCGGAGTCAGCGACGGACTGCCGTCCGGCGTGCAGATTATCGGGCGCGCGTTCCGGGAAGACCTCTGCCTGGCCGCTGCCCAGGAGATCGAGGACCGCCTCGGCGTGCTCACGCCGATCGACCCTCGCCCCGATGTCCCGGCTGCCGCGCCGTAGGCGGAGCTTCGACAGCGGGTAAAGAGACGGCCAGGGGTCGACGAGCGGCACGGAGGAGGCAGTATCCGCGCCGCGCCGCTCACGGCCCCTCCCCGGCAGGATCGGCCATGGGGACCATCGGTACAGCCGTTGGCGTTAAGCACTTGATCATGGTCTTGCGGTCTCGGGACATCCGTGTCGGATCTTGCGCTGAGCCTTCGTTGGCCGTCTCTCTGCGCGTCTGTTGACGAGCCGCCGCCGATCCTGACCGGCGGCTCCGGGGACTGGACCGTCGACATGGAGACCGGTCGGCCGCACCTCACCCTGAACGCGGACTACCCCGCCGGGCACTACGTGCGCCTGGACGAGGTACGCCACGTGCCCGATCTCAGCCGGTAGCACGCGCGGGGGGCTTTACCGCAGCTCGGCGTTCGGGTGGGGCTGGGACTGGAGCCGATCGCGCAGGTCGATCTCCTCGGCGGTGAGCGGTTCTCCGGGCTGGCGGATACGGACGGGCTTAGAAATCATCTCATTTGGTGAGTCGTCGGTAGCGGATGAGGGTGCAGGCGATGCTGGTGGAGGCTAGGAAGTGGTCGGCCTTGCGTTCGTATCGGCGGTGGAGGCGGCGGCAGCCGGCGATCCAGGACATGGTTCGTTCGATGACCCATCGGTGACGTCCCAGGTGGGTTGAGCTCTCGATTCCGCGTCGGGCGATTCGGTGGACGATGCCCTGGCTTCGGAGCCATTGGCGCAGGTGGCGGTGGTCGTAGCCCTTGTCCGCGTGGAGCTTTCCCGGTTTGCGGCGCCGGGGTCCGCGGCGTGAGCGGATCGGCGGTATCCCGCGCACGAGCGGCTCCAGGCCCTGGCTGTCGTGCATGTTCGCACCCGAGATGACGACGGATATGGGCAGACCGGTGCGCTCGACAATTAAGTGGATCTTCGACCCGAACTTGCCCCGATCGACAGGATTCGGACCTGTCAGATCCCCCTTTTCAGGGCCCTCGACGTACGGCGGTGGTAGCCCTCGCGGGCCATCGCCGGGACCGTGTTGGGGCCGAGGTGCACCCCGCCATGCACGTCACGGGTGAGGTGGACGCCGAGGAACGGGAAGGCCGGGTCGGGGACCGGGTAGACCAGACCGGCCCGCACGCCTTGGCCGCGTACCTCACCCCAGGTCGCTGCCACCGATGGGGAGGACACGGCTGTCGGCCCCTCGTATGAGGAGGTTCACCCCAGCTTCGTGGCCTGGACGCAGTGGCGGCAGCCAAGGGCGGGTCCGACCCTGCTGAACGCAGCCGGGCCGTCAGCGCCGCCTGAACCACTACGCCCGAAGCGGCGTTGCTTACGCAAAGGGTCGAAGCGGGGAAAGTGCTGGGCAAGCGCCGCCTCAAAGAACTGGTGGTCGCCTCGGCCGTCGACATCGCCGCCTACTACACGGTGAAGATCCCGACCCCGTGCACCCGCGAGATGCCCCTGGTCATCCAGATCGACGGCAAGGGCGTGGTGATGCGCCCCGAAGCCCTGCGCGAAGCCACCCGCCAAGCCGCGGCCAAGAGTGCCGCGGCAGGCCGACGCGGACGCCTGGCCCCCGGGGAGAAACCCAACCGCAAGCGCATGGCGACGGTGGCCTGCGTCTTCGACACCACCCCCGCTCCGCGCCGGCCCCACGACATCGTTCATCCGCCCGGTGGGCGCAGCGAGGCCCGGCCGCCCAGGACGGGCCCAAAAGCGGTACGGAAATGGTGCACCGTCTCGCTGATCCGTCCCCCAGAACAGGTCGTCGCTGACGCCTTCGCCCAGGCCACCTCCCGCGACCCGCAGCATCTGCGGGACTGGATCGTGCTCGTCGACGGCGCCCGCCACCAACTCGACCTGATCCACTCCGAAGCCGCCCGCTTGGTAGGTCGGCTTTGCCACTGACCGGTGCACAGTTGTCCGGCTCTGCGGCGCGGGCAAAGCGGAGCACGGTGCTGAAGCCCATGCCGAGCTGGTGGGCGATGGACCGCTTGCTGTGTCCAGCGGCCAGGAGCGCGTGGACGGTTGCATGCTTGGCGCGGGTTCGCTCGGCGAACCGGTGTCCTGTCGGCCAAGGCGACGACGTGGGCGGATCTAACGTTTGCTGGGGCTCCTCCGGTGGCGCCGGTGCCGGTCGCAGGCACGCGCGGTGTTGGAAGACGTACTTCTCGGCGGCTTCGCCGAGGTTGTGCCAGAGGTGCCATCTGTCGGCGACCTGGAGGGCTTGCGGGGCACCGCGGGCAGCGCCTTCGGCGTAGAAGACGGCACGGTCACGGCAGATGATCTCAATTTCGGGCCGCTCGGAAAGCCAAGCCGCGAGCGTGTCCGCCTCTCGGTTGGGCAGGAGGTCGGGCGTTTCCCCTTGATCGAGGACACCCTGATCATTGGATCGTGAAGATCCATAGGACAGGAGTTCCCGTTGGGGACGTCGAAGTACACCCCTGAGTTCCGGGCCGATGCCGTCGCGCTGTACCGCG